>JAIXOX010000125.1 GCA_027486555.1 Comamonadaceae bacterium | reverse complement strand
TATGCCGACAAGCAAGTTCGGGCGTCTGAAGAGCGCCAAATTTTTCAGGGTGATACTTGGAATTACCTGTGCCTGGATGTCGAACTGGATGAGCCCGGGAAGTACCGCACCACATTCATCGGTGAGACGCCCGTGGTTGTGGTGCGCGATAACGATGGCGAGGTTTATGCTTTTGAAAACCGCTGCGCTCACCGGGGTGCTTTGATTGCGCTCGAAAAATCAGGCCAAGTTGAAAACTTCCAGTGCGTCTACCATGCCTGGACCTACAACCGCCAAGGTGACTTGACAGGCATCGCCTTTGAAAAAGGTGTTCGGGGCCAAGGCGGGATGCCTGAGCATTTTTGCAAATCCGATCACGGCCCACGCAAATTGCGAGTGGCCGTGTTTTGTGGCTTGGTTTTCGGCAGCTTCAGTGACGATGTGCCGCCGATTGATGAGTATCTCGGCCCTGAAATTTGCGAAAGGATCGAGCGGGTTTTGCACAAACCCGTGAAGGTCATCGGTCGTTTTACTCAAGCCCTGCCCAATGACTGGAAGCTCTATTGTGAAAACGTGAGGGACAGCTATCACGCCAGCTTGCTGCACATGTTCTTCACCACCTTCGAGATCAACCGCTTGTCACAAAAAGGCGGGGTCATTGTGGATGAATCAGGCGGCAACCATGTGAGTTTTTCCATGATTGACCCAGCCGCCAAGGATGCCTCTTACAAAGAGCAAGGTCTGCGCTCGGACCATGATCGGTATCGGCTCAAAGACACCAGCTTGCTGGCTGGCTTCGACGAATGGCCCGATGGCATCAGTCTGCAAATTTTGTCGGTGTTCCCAGGGTTTGTTTTGCAACAAATTCAAAACTGTCTTGCCGTGCGGCAATTGCTGCCCAAAGGGCATGAGCGCAGCGAGCTGAACTGGGTCTATCTTGGCTTTGCGGACGATACGCCCGAGCAGCTCAAAGTGCGCCTGAAACAAAGCAATTTGGTGGGGCCTGCCGGCTTTATTTCCATGGAGGATGGTGCCGTTGGCGGTTTTGTGCAAAGAGGCATTGCCGGCGCACAAGGCATGCAGGCGATCGTGGAGATGGGGGGCGATGTGGTCGCCACCGGTGAAGGGCGCGCAACCGAGACCTCTGTTCGCGGCTTTTGGAAAGCCTACCGGCAGCATATGGGTGTGACCGCATGATTGATTTACTGAGCATCATGGGCTTTCATGCGGCTTATGCGCAAACCATTGACAGCGACCAATTGGAGTCGTGGCCTGACTTTTTTACGGCGGACGCTTTGTACCGCATCACGCACATCGAAAACGAGCAAGAAAACCTGCCCGCTGGCATCGTTTGGGCTGACTCTCGCGCCATGCTGGAAGACCGTGTGGCGGCGCTGCGTGAAGCCAACATTTATGAACGCCAGCGATACCGCCACCTGATTGGTATTCCGCAGTTGCTGTCGGCGAGCGCCGAATCAGCTGAGGCCAAGACGCCCTTCATGGTTGCGCGCATCATGGCCACAGGCGAGACCCAACTGTTTGCCACAGGTGTTTTTCGTGACCGTTTCGTCAAATTCAATGAGCGACTGCTCTTGGCCGAAAGGGTGGCTGTTTGCGACAGCACGGTCACCGATACCTTGATGGCATTGCCGCTGTGATGGCTGGGCATCGCGCTCGCGACGCGCGTGTCGCTTTGACAGCGGGCGACCCCAATGGGGTCGGACCTGAAATCGCGCTCAAAGCTCTGGCCGCTTTGCCACCAGAGCAGCGCAATAGGGTGACGCTGTTTGGACCTGTTGAGGTTTTGCAGAAAACCGCCCACCTTTTGCATTTACAAGATGTTCTGTCGTCCATCACGCTCGTCTCAGCGGGTGATATATCTTCAGAATTTCACGTTCCAGGCAAAGTAGATCCAGTCGCTGGGCGCAGTGCCATCGAGAGCGCTACGGCTGCCATCCAAGCTTGCCGCAGTGGTGCGTTTGACGGTGTCGTTGCGGGCCCGCACCATGAAACAGCGATCGCGCAAGCGGGCATTGCTTTCAGCGGTTACCCAAGCCTGGTGGCCAGCGTGTGCGGGCTGGCCAGCGACAGCGTCTTTTTGATGCTGGTTGGCGGCGGCTTGCGCATCGTGCACGTCACCTTGCATGAAAGCGTCGAATTTGCCTTGGGAAGAATTCGCACGGAACTGGTGATTGCGGCTACCCAAGCGGGCGTATTGGCCTGCCAAAGACTGGGGGTCACTGCCCCGCGCGTAGCCTTGTTTGGCATCAACCCGCATGCCTCAGAGGGAGCCCTCTTTGGCGAGCATGATGTCAACTGCACGGTCCCTGCTGCGCTTGCGCTGAGCCAAACAGGTCTTAGTGTGACTGGCCCCATGGGTGCCGATGTCCTGTTGTCGAACCATGCATCGCAGCCCCATGATCTGTATGTGGCGATGTTTCATGACCAAGGCCACATCCCCATCAAATTGCTCGCACCCCAAGGGGCCAGCGCTTTTTCAATAGGGGCTGATGTCTTGCTGGCGAGCACCGGGCACGGCAGTGCCATGGACATTGCAGGCACCGGCCAGGCCAAACCCGATGCTTTGCTGCGCAGCCTGCGCATGCTGATGGGCATTGCCCCTGTTTCGCCGAGTAATGCGGCATTGTCATGAGCCACCTCATTCGAATCGCTGACTCTGAGGTGAGTTTTCCTTGTGAGTCCGACCAATCCATATTGGATGCAGCGTTGAAAGCAGGTGTCCAGATCCCCTACTCCTGCAAAAAAGGTGTTTGTGGCAACTGCGCCGCGCACATTGAACAGGGCAAGTTTCAACGGATACGCATTTGGCCGGATGCCCAGTTGACAGGACAAGAACTTCTCTGCCAATGCCGCCCACAAACCGACCTGGTGATCAAACCAACACAATGGCACCAATCGATCCCAACAGAGACCAAAAAGCTTCAGGTCAAGGTGTACAGAAATGTGGCAGCGGCCCCCGATGTCAGCTTGCTGCATCTGAGACTTCCGGCAGGCCAGCGGATCAAGTTTCGTGCTGGGCAGTACTTGAACATCGTCTTGCCAGGTGAGCAACGCCGCAGCTACTCCATGGCCAATCCGCCACACGAAAGTGATGCCATTCAACTGCATGTGAGGCATGTGGAGGGGGGCGTTTTCAGCGAGATGGCACGCCATTTAAATCCGGGAGACGTCTTGGATGTGGAGTTGCCTTTCGGGCATGTGCAACTTTCGCAAGATGACCAAAGCCACTTGCTCTGCGTCTGTGGCGGAACTGGTTTTGCCCCCGTCAAGTCATTGCTGGACGAGCTTGCCAAGCAAAAATCACAACGACAGATCACCCTCCTTTGGGGCGCAAAAGACGCTGCAGGTCTCTATTTGCTCGACCACATTGCAAGATGGCGAAAAAGCTTGCCCCGCTTCAAATTTCAAGCGGTGGTTGAAACTGAAAGCGATGCGCTGACCCTGGGTGCTTTTCACGGACGTGTAGATGGTGCCCTGCTCGCCCTGGGCTCAGAGTCAACAGACCTAGAGGTCTATTGCTGCGGCAGCCCGAACATGGTTTCGGCTGTCAAAAAGGTTGGCCTGAATGCATTAGGGCTTCAGGCGGACAAGTTCCATTCGGATGTTTTTGTGACGAGTCAAACTGCAGGCGCTCATCACCTGTCTTGAGTTCAGCAAATTTCTGTGAACTGAAGCCGCGAATAGGCCGTTGCGGCTGCCCCGCCTTCCGCTATGACCAGTTCATCCAGGTCTTGGCCCGTTGGCAATGATTCACCCAACATTTCTGCACCCAAGACGCGCAGGATTTCATAGGGGTCATCGATGCGCTTGCCGTTTTCGTCAGTGGGCAAGCAAGTGAAGTTCTTGTAATTCAGGTTGGGCATTCCGCCCTCTGCGCCATAGATCGGCTGGGCATAGTGCTGGCGCAGCCAGGCATTGCTGGCAAGCATGGCGGGGAGCACCTTCTTGATGGAGACACTGCCCTTGGTGGACACATGGAAGTAAGCGGCCTTGGCCAACTCGCACAGGTCCACCATGGCACGCTCGCCTGACTTGGTGAGCGACGCCAAGAATGAGCGTAGGACATCTGCATCGGCTGGCGGGCTCAAGCTTTCATCGAGCTGCACCATGATCCGGTTCAAGATCGTGTTTTCATGGCGGCTCCACATGAACACCGTGCCAGTGTCCCCTTCCAGCTCTGCCTTCAGGGCGCGGGCAAATTCGAAGTTTGGAAACACCCCAGGCTCTGTAAACAGTCTGTAAATGCCCAAAAACAAAAAAGCCCACTTGGTGGGAAGTGGGCTAAGTTGTTGATTTTATTGGGGTGACTGATGGGGCTCGAACACCGAATTGCATGGTACCCAGGGGGCTGCAGGGGCATGTAAGTCCTTGATTTCATTGAAAACACAACATTATCATTCCCCTGCGTTCCCCTAAATTAGCCCCGAATTAGCCCCAGAGATTTGCCTCCAATCCTCGAACAAACTTTCCCCGATGCTGTTCTTCATTGTTGACGTCGAGCACATTTGTTCAGAGGTGCGGATTTCAGGTAAAAAAGCGCGTGCCAAATGAACGAACTGGTCACAGCAGGATAGGCACTTCGCCCTTAAGCTGGTCAAATTCTGATCGGTAGGAACAGCTGGGGAATAGTGGAAAGCCCGACAGACTCCTGGCTGGTGCGAAATCGCTCGTCGTTTTCCAGTGACAACCTGCAAATTCAAGCCGCAATTTTGTTGGTTTGCGGGCCGGCGGTTCAAATCCGTAAAACACCATTGAAACAGCGACCACAGTCTTCAATTTTCCATTCAGCCCTGCGTGCCGGGCGGCCCCCCCACCTTGTTGACAACACCCGCTCTTCTGATATCTTTAAGATATCTATTTTCAAAGGAGCCAGAAATGAAAGCTGCAGCAGCCCAGATCGCCTTCCGTTATCGCCCGCAAGACAGCGCAACTGGCGTGACCCGTACAACGACCAAACGTCTGGCTGAAGTATTGGGTGTTGACGAAACGCAAGTGATTCACCTGGCGCTGCATGAGCTGGCCACCAAGTTCCTGCCTCAATACGAGGCAGATGAGGGAGCTTTGACCAAAGCCCAACTCAATCAAGTTAAAAAATCAGCCCCCAAGGCCAAAGGTGGCACTGTCCGCAGCAGTCTGTTTGAATTGGAAAACGTCTGATGCGCTGGTGGCCGGAACCACCGGCTGGCGAAATCGTCTGGTGCCATTTCCCTGACAACATTCACCCCGAACCCAAGCCACGTCCCGGCCTCATTGTTTCGACCAAGGCAGACGACGAAGGCATGATTTTCGTGAGCGTGGCGTATGGGACCAGCCAAAAGACGGACCGTCTCTACAGCGGGGAATTCAGAATCGCAAAGAGCGAGCAACCTGCTGCCTATGCCAGCGTCGGTTTGAGCTACGACACCAAATTCGACCTGAGAAACGTTCTTGAGCTCCCGTTCAACGACGCCTACTTCTCGGTCCCACCGCATGTGCCATACGGCCAAATCCCAAAACTCAGAACTTTGCATCCGAGCATGGTCCGGATTGCCGCTACCGCTTTTGCGGCGGCAAGTAAATAGAGGCAGAAATAGAGGTAGTCATGGCTAGCACTGGGAACTTACCTCGACTTATCGAACGATCTCAATCACGCAAGATGTAAAAATCAAATCCCACCATGAAATCTTTTTAAAAAAACGAGAAAACGCCCTGCCCTAAACTGGTGTTCTCATGTCGATCACCAGTTTCAACCCAGCTAGTTGCCAAACGCAATCAACAATGCGACCAACTCAACGATAAACGGTATCCCACAACACAACGAACCCAGAGGCAACGAAATGACTTTTGCCTTCAGCGCTTTGATCAGATCACGGTTGAGCTCGCCCACGGGCTGGGCGTAGATGCAGTTGTAGATGGTTTCGTGTGACACGCGGTGTTCATGGCCCTTGACCTTTGCGGCCCGCGCCCTCATGACGGACGACCATCCGATTGCCTTGTTTGCTATTTTGGTGCCGGTGTGTGTGTCTTTGGCCTTGATCCGGTTCGGCGTCAAGGTCTTGCAGGCAGCTTTTGGTGCGACCCCCATGGTGCGCTTGCTCGAGCGCACGCTTTCCTGGATCGCGTGGTTGGCTGTGATGCTGTGGGTCACCGGCGTTTTGCCCCGGGTGTTGGACGAGCTGTACCAGATTCGCTGGAAAGTGGGCGGCTCCATGCTGTCGGTGCGCACTTTGTTGGAGGGGGCGTTGACCGCTGGGGTGGTGCTGATCATCACGCTGTGGGTCTCGGCTGCGCAGGAGTCGCGTTTGCTCAAGTCGGCCACGGGCAGTGACTTGTCACTGCGCAAAGTCATCAGCAACACGGTGCGGGCCGTGCTCATGTTTGTGGGTCTGCTGCTGGCCTTGTCGCCGGTGGGCATCGACTTGACCGCTTTGTCGGTGCTGGGCGGTGCGGTAGCAGGTCAACTTCTGGGGGTCAGTTCGAACTCGTGTCGATTCAGCTTATAAATGACAAATATGCTTTTAAAATTTCTATTGGTTGAATATAATAATATTGTTAGTTATAACGTCTGATTGGTATTTTCAATGACGGATATCTTCCCGTCGGCGCTCGATGGCCGCCATGAGGATCACGATCGCGGAGGTGATCCCAACAGGACACACCCCAATCGTCTGAACTTTTTCAACAAAACCACCCTTCCAAAACTTGATCGATCTTTATGAAATTGAGGCCTAATCCTTGGGTTATGACTGGGCTGGTGCTTGTCGCTTTGCTGGTGGCAAGTTTTATCGGTATCTCCGCCTATAAAACCCGAACGGATCACATCATTGAACTTGCCGAAGCCAAATTCAAAAAGTTCGAAGTTATTTTTGAGGAACTGGTGAAGAGCCGTTACAAGGCCATGGGACTGGGTGCCGATACGCTTTTGCTAGATCATGAACTGATCCATGCCTTTGAGGACCGTGACCGCAAAAAAACGGCAAAGGAATTGGACGACTTTTATGAGTCGGTTCGCAAACGCCACGATCTCATCCAAATCAATCTCTATATCCCACCGGCTACGCTTTTCTACCGTGCACACCATCCTGAATTGGCGCAAATGGACATGTCCAAAGTCCGCCATTCGGTGGTTGAGGTGTCTAAAAATCAGCAGCGTTTGATGGTGGTGGAAACAGGTGCTGGTGGCGTGGTGGGCATCCGCGCTTTGGTGCCAGTTTTTAAAGAAGAAGTGTTCCAGGGCGCTATCGAATTCGTGACCAGCTTCCATTTCCCATTGGAGGAGGCTGCAGACCGCACAGAAATGGGGTGGGCTTTTGGCATCACCGAGGCCGTGTGGAAAAATACAGAGCGCCCTAACGACGACAAGATGGACATCAAAAAAGGGAACGATATTTATTTTGAGTACAGTGATTCTGCCATTCAAAAAATCATCAAGGCAGCAGATTTTGATCCACGAGCAACCGATTTCATCATCACCGAATCAGAGGATAAAACGGTTTTTATTCACAGCCTCAAGGTGCCAAGCTTCAACGGCGAGCCGGTGGTGACCGTCGCGGTGGTGGGTGATCTCACGGCCAAATTTGCATCCGCAATGATCGAAGCTTGTATTCGATTCGCCCTTGCATTTGTTGTGCTGTCATTGCTGTTGGTGTTGGGCTACTTGAAGTTGGACGCGATCCGCGCCGGCATGATGGGTTCGTTTGGCGCGCAGCGCCAGATGATGGAGACCCAAATCGCCTTGGGCGAGGTGGCCATTCAAAAGGTCAAAGACTTCGAGATGGTGAAACGGCGCTTTTTTTCTCAGCTGATGTCTTCCATCAGCGAGCCACTGCTTGCGATCACCGGGCAACTGAAAACGGCAACACGCGTCTTGGGCGTTGGCGATGTGGATGCCCCTCGTAAAAATCTTGCTTTCGCCCTCACAGAGTCAGAAAACCTGATGCGTCTCGTGGCCGATTACGAGCAGATCGAAGTCTTTCGTCAAGGTTTGGCCAAATCCAATAGCTCACTGATGACGGTGGCCGCATCCATGGAGCGATTGCAAGCGGATGTGTCGCTGTACCAGCGATTCCCGCAATTCCATGTCAGAACCCAAACACAGCCTGATCTACCAGCCACCCGAGGTGAGCCCCTATTGGTGGAGAAAGCCTTATACAACCTGGTGGCTTACGCCGCGCACTTGTCGGGCCAAGGCGAGGTGATGCTCACGCTCAGCCAAGACAGCGACAAGTGGTTATTGATTAGCCTGAGTGGAAGCGCTTTTGCCGGCGCCAACGCGCCGACAGAAAAATTGATGGATGAGACGCGCCAGTTCCTGGAAAAAATGGCTGCCGGTCTTTCCCATGAGGGCGGTAATAAGACTCTGATCGGTCTTGTTTTGGCTCGGCTTATCTTTGAGAATTTTGGTGGAAGTCTGGGGGTATCCGGGGATGATTCTCCAGGATTTATTGTCCGTTTACCGGCAGCCATTTAACAAAAGATACTCAGGTACAGGCTATGAAAACGAGTTATCGATGGTTGGTCACTGCGACGGTCGTGCTCATCATATTGAGCAACCTCACCGAAGGATTTATAGAGCCTATTGCCTATGTTCTTAAGATGGACAGTCGATCAGTTTGGGAGTGGATAGCGGGAGCTGCGTCGCTGGTATTTACTTTTTTTGTCGCCAGATTTATCAATCAGGAGTTTATTCACGGGTATGTTGAACAAACCATAGAGGCCAAGGTGCCGCAGCTCATCGGCACCATCACTTCTGGTGTGGTTATATTCATCGGGTGCTGTCTGATTTTGTCTTTTGTATTTGGACGCAATATTTCAACATTGCTGGCAGCGCTGGCTGGCTCGGCTGCATTGTTGGGCTTTGCACTGAAAGATTTTGCTGTGGCATTGTTTGCCGGCATCATTTTGAACCTTGAAAAGAGCTTTCAGGTCGGGGATAAGGTGCGTATCGGTGACAAGCAGGGTACTGTAGATCAAATTACTTGGCGCAACACCATTTTGCACACGGACGATCGGGTGATCACGATACCGAACGTCCGCATCATGAATGAGGCCATTCAGAACCTGTCTACGGCGGCCAACGTCACCCTACGATCGGTTGAATTGACGATTGACTACGACCTCTCGGTAGAAAGTGTTGAACGCATTTTGTATGCGGGCGTTCTGGGGGCCACGGGTTTCAAGCAAGAAAAGCCACCAAACATCTTTGCACGCAAGATGACACAGGATGGCATTCTTTATGAAGTTCAGTACTTCATTACCAACAAGACCGATGGATTGAAGGCAGACCATGCCGTTATCAAAAATATTCTTGATTCGATGCGGCGCTCGGACATATCGGTGGCTTTACCCCGACATGGTGTCGTTGAAGGGCTGAATCGCAGCAAAATTTCCAACCGGTCTTCAGATTTATTTCATTTGATTCAGCAGGTGCGCTTGTTTCGCAATTTTTCAGACCCCTTGTGTTTGGAGATCATGGGTTTGTTGGTGACCCACAGATTCCCAGCGGGTGCGCGAGTCCTGCATTTGGGTGAAATCCGAAATTCTCTTTTTATTGTCGCGGAAGGCAGCGTCAGGCAACAGGGACTGAACCAAGACAATCAGACCCAAGATGAGTTTTTTGTATCCACAGAGTTTTTTGGTCGCCGATCACTGGTGGCCTGTTTACCCCATAGTGCCGATGTTTTTGCCGAGACACCGACCTTGATTTATGAGCTACAACAGTCCGCCTTGCAAATACTGATTCGAAATAAACCCGAAATTGTCGATGCGCTTGCAAATAATTTGGCTCAAATCCGATGGGTGGAGTCCCAGCAGAATACCTTAGAAGACAGGCAAAACACGGATTCGTTGGAGCACTTCATCAGTTCTTATCGTGGACAGATCGAAGCGAATTACGATGTTGCTCCCATGGTTACCCATGGAGTCAGCACCCCATGACCAAGACTGGGCGCTTGACTTCAATCTCAGGCTATTGGATTCCGTGCCTCCAACACTCATAAGGCGAGTGGCATTTTGATCCGCTTCCAAGAGAGCCAGCGGTATTGGCGTCGAAATCCATGTGAGTGGGTAAATACCGATGTCCGCTGCTGGTTCGTGTGTAAAGTCTCATGAGAACTTCTCCGTTTCTCCCAGATGCAAGCCCGTGAGAATCGTCTGACAGGCTTTTTTCTTAGCGAAGGCCCCCTATCCCTCGTGGCCGTTTTCAAGCCCTCAGTTGACCATCACCAGTTTGCCCTTGACGCTGCATGAGCCCATCAATGCGTAGGCGGCTTTGATGTCGATCATGGGCAGGGTGCGGTCCAGCACGGCGGTGCGTGTGCAGGGGCATTTGGAGACCAACAGCAGCGAGGTCATTCGTGCGGGAGTTTTGAGTGGCATGGGCATTTGTTATTCGCCAACTTGGTTGTTCGAGCACGTGGCACGGAACATGGGCGCTGACCCAAGGTGATTGGTGTTCATTTGTGCGATTGGCAAACTGGCTGGAACATTGGGCGGCTCGGGTGAAGTCAATGGAGAATGAACGATGACAGCCGGTCAAATTTGGTGCTCAGTTCTAAGTTGGCGAAATAAAAGCGGGAATGATTGAAGCCACAAGCAATCCTGCCATCGCCCAATTGAACATCTTGAGATAAAAATCATCAGTCAAAAAAAGGCGCAAATGCTGGCCCACTAACGCCCAAACCCCACATGCGGGCAAGTTGATACCCGCAAACAAGAAGGATGCCAGCGCAACGTAGGTGAAGCCCCCCGCCAGAGGGCACATAGGTGCTGAAATAACCTATTGCCATCACCCATGCCTTGGCAAGAAATCGAAGCTTCTCTGGCCCACCTCTTTGCCCGCCAGGTGCGCGCTGGCAAGAAGATCGAAGACTCGGACTTGTTTGGTGCGACCGAAGTGATGGCCGGTGCTGGCGTATCCAAAGCCGGGCGCCCCCGCTTGCCCACCTTTTTGCGCTCCTGCTGAAATATTCAGCAGAGCAGTTGAACACTCTGGTCAATTTTGAGTCGGCACTCCTGCGTTTAAATGGTCAATTTTCGGTCGGCGTCAACATAGGTACTCCAGAAATGAAAAAACCCGCCGAGGTCTTATCCAGGGGCGGGTTGGTTTGCAGTTAAAAGTCAGCTTCAGGGGCTGACCTGGTTGGTCATAGATTTCGGGCTGCGTGATGCAATCTCAAAATTTCAACATCGTCGCCACGCACGCGGTAAATGGCGATGTAGTTCTTGTGCAGAACCAGCTCACGCGTACCGGGGACTCGGCCAGCCCGGCCCATGCCAGGATGGGCCTGAAGTTTGATCACAGCGGCCTGCAACTCCAACACAAAGCTGGTGGCGCGGGTCGGGTTGTCTTTGGCGACGAAGCCAGCGATCTCATCAACAGACGCGAGCGCTGTCTTGGTCCACTTGATCAACATGAATCAAGCGCCGTATTTGGCGAACACCGCTTTGACCTGCTTGTCGGTTGCAAATTCGCCTGCATCGGCTTCCTTGATGCCTTCCTGAATGTCACGAATCTGCCAGGATTCACTCTGCACATAGTTGATCAGCGCATCGATGGCCAAAAAGCTCTTGGTCCGTGCGGTCGCCTTGGACAGCTCTTCGATCTGGTTGTAAAGCGCCTCGGGCAGGCGTACGTTGATGGTTCTGGCGGTCATGGCGTAACACTCCTGTGCATGTGTAATACAACGCATTATCCACTTCACAAAGCCAAAGGTCAAGGCGGACGGCTTCCCCGAGCAAGAGCCCTTAGGCCATTCCTACATGGCAAACGTTTGGATGCGACACTTATTGAAAGACGTGACTGCGGGGTCCGCATCTATGCCCATCAGCTTTGATGCAAATATTCAAGGGGTAGAACGTCAAGCTCTATGAATTTTGCTGTGTTAACAAAACTATTTCTCTTTTGCTTTTTGAAGTTTTACGGTTCTCGCCGACCACAGTTTGACCAGCTTGTCGGCTTAGTGCCGATCGTGCTGTGACCAGTCAGTTCATTGGGCATGCACTGATCAAACTGAAATCAGCATTCCTTATGAAATCATCATCGGCGTCAACAGGCCAAGACTTCAAAAACCACTTGGGCAAAATTTAGTACTAGCGGTCTTGAAACTCGCATTTCGAATAATCAGGAGTTTCACTTGGTAGACAGTCCTGATTCGCGAATGATCGCGCTGAACTTACGTACTTCATCCTCTAGCCATTTGGTGGTCTCGCGACTGTTCATGAACAATGTCTGAACTTCCAACTCCTCTAGCTTCTTGCGTACATTGACGTCTTGCATTGTTTTTTGTAATGCGATTTCTAGCTTGGCGATAACAGGTTCCGGGGTACCTTTTGGTGCTGCAATGTTCACGAATGAGTCGTTGCCATCCATCTCCGGATAGCCCAACTGCCCAGCTGTTGGCACATCTGGAAGCCAAGGCAGACGAGCCTTGCTTTGAACAGCCAAAACACGCAGTTCTTTGCCATTCAGATTTTTAACTAGGGCTGTATAAGGCAGCATGCAGGCTTGAACACTGCCGTCACGGATTCCAATAAGTGCAGGAGCAAGTCCGTTGTAAGGCACGTGAGTGACGTTGTAGTTTTTACTTGTTTTTGTTTTGACAACGTTACGAAACATTTCCAACTGAAGGTGGTTAAGACCACCCGAGCCAGTGCTGCAAAAGTTAATTTCTCCGGAGTTAGCATATCCGGCCAACTCAGCCAGAGATTTCACTTGGACTTTAGTGCTCGCCACAATCACTGCGGGGTTTGAAGCGACTGCAGCAACAGGTGCAAAGTCCTTAATATTTAATTCAAAATTTGGCACAAGTAGATTGGCAAAGGCAAATGCTGATCCAGATGTAAAAAACAGTGTGTGACCATCCGCAGGTGCTGCAGCCACCACCCTAGCACCAACAGAACTACCTGCACCTGGTCTGTTCATAATAACGACAGGTTGACCCAGTTCATCCTTAAGCCGTTCGCCGATGATGCGAGCTGTTACGTCGAGTCCTCCGCCTGCTGCGAACGGCACTACCAATGTCACAGGTTTTGTCGGGAAATCAGCAGCAACTACCTGCTGGCTGATAAGTGTTGGGAGAAGCCCGACAAGTAATGTGCACATCAGAATGCGGGTGATTCGGGAACGGATCATTTGTTGGGTCTGCATTTTGAAATCTCCTTTAATTGTTGAGGAAGGTTAACGCTTTGGCCGCTTGCCCGCAATCGTGACTCGGGTCATCAATCGGTCCTGCCCGGTGTAATCCGGAATAGCGCGGTGCATGGTGCAGCGGTTGTCCCAAACTAGGACTTGATCTTTTTTCCACCGAGCACGGCAAGTGAAGTCAAATCGAGCGCAATGCTCATATAAAAAGGTCAGAATTGGGGCAGATTCTTCGTTAGTGAATCCTTCAATTCGTTGCGTGTAGGTTTTGTTCAGGTACAGAAACTTGCGACCACTGACTTCATGCGTGCAAACTAGCGGATGCACCATTTCTCGGTCACCCAGTTCTACGTTCACATCTGACCTTACACCTGAGGCGTTATAGCGGCGACTCTGAGAAAGGTAGGCAGAGCCGAAAATTCGCGTAGCGCTGTGCACCATGTTCAGTGGTGAGATCAACTCCTTAAAAGACGGAGAGAGCGCCTCGTAAGCTGCGTACATACTGAGGAAGCCGGTATCTCCACCATATGTTGGGACGTCCACAGCTCGCATCACTACGGCAAGGGGGGGCTCATCAAAGTAAGTGCTATCAGCATGCCAGTTTTCTCCAATGACGCGTCCGGTGTCGCTCGCTAATCGGCGAATCATTTGGATATCTGGATGACCCTCTACGCTAGGCAGCTGCGGAAGCTGAATTACTTGACCAAAGCCCCGTGCAAATGCGAGGTGCTGTTCGTGAGTGGGCGTTTGTTTCGGGAACAAGATTACCTGGTGGTCAAAGAAGGCATTGCGGATTTCTTCCCAGACTTCCAGTGAAAGTTCATGACGAAGATCGATGCCAAAAATTTCAGCACCTAGAACTCCTGTGAGTGGTTGCACTTCGATGTGGCGGTAATTACGGGGATGTACCAAGAGAGGATGTGCATCTAAGGAGGATGTTGGTTGCATTGTCTGAGTTCTCAGTGAGTAGCAGGATTGATTGGTTGCGTTGGCTGCGCTGTCCGTAAAAAATCCTCTGCAGTTTCTAAATTCTGGTCTCTTGGCAGTACCGCCTGAACTGCACGAACCGAGTAGAGCCAGGGATTGGCTGCCGCCTGATGTGGTGATCCAGAGTCAACGCATTTCGTTGCGGCCTCCATGAGAGCACGCCGCATAGCAACAACAGCGATGTCGCTCGATCCTAGGTGCTCTCGAGTGCGATCGACAATTGGACCAGCGGACTCTGTAACCATTGCATCTTGCGCGCGAATGCCTTTGATACCTGTGAATGAAACGGTCTTTTGTTCCTGTCGATCGATTAGGTAGTCGTTATCAAGGCGTTCGACGGGTAGCGTGGTACCGGGAACAACTTTCCGATGCGAGTTCTCTCCATTGCGCCATGCCGTAATCTCCTGTTCATTCAGGGGCGCGTCGGAACGCCAACTTACGCATATCACCCAGCAGCGCTCATCGGTCATGGGGACCCACATGCGCACTAGCTGCGCATCTCCTGGGCGCGGAGGAATCATGGTGAAGAAAGGCAAAAGGAACTGATTGATCCGCCAATAACGTTTGTCGCCGTCCACACTTCGTCCGTTACAAGCCATAAACCCAGCGCCATTTGGAAGGATTTTCCATAAAGGTGCTGTGTCCTCTTGGAAATATTTACCTGTGAGTGCCTGATGGTCCGGATTCGTTCTGTTCAGCTCTTTGTGTAGAAAACTGACGTGAGCGCTGTCCAATTCACCTTCCATGGCCTGCGCATAGTTGCATTCTTGTTGCCACCTGGAAGCGTAAAGATGATCATCAGGCCGACCGATAAAGCCGAAGGCTGGAAGGTCGGGTACTGTTTGAGCATCTCCCATGTAGACCCATAAAAGTGCACCTGCAATCTGAGCTGGATATGCACGTGCTTTAACGTTTTGGCACATACGGCTGGTTTTGGGCTCGGCCGGCATTTCCAAGCAATTACCGTTTACATCAAATTTCCAGCCATGGTAGACACAGCGAAGACCACCCTCCTCGTTGCGTCCAAAGAAAAGGCTCGCACCCCGGTGCGGACAATTTTCTTCAATGACTCCAACACGGCCTTCGCTATCCCGAAAAACAACCAGTCTCTCATTGAGCAAGGTCAGACGTACCGGCGGGTCGTCTGCAGCCGGTACTTGCGCAGAAGTCATTGCAGGAATCCAAAATGAGCGCATAAACCGGCCCATGGTTGTTTGTGGGCCGCATTGGGTGAGAAGCGCATTTTTTTCGTGAGTCAGCATCAGGCAATCCTTGGGAATAGGAATTAGTATAGAACTCCACTCAATCTTTGAATCAGATCAATAAAATCTTATTTTGCGATGTTGCATTGCAATATTTGGAAGGTGACTGTTTATGGTGGGCAACTTCAATGTTCAGTTGATGAGAATATTCTTAGCTGTCTTTGACCATCGCAGCGTCGGCGCGGCAGCGACTTCGCTTGGAATGAGTCAGTCTGGATTGAGCACTGCATTGGCTAGGCAGGGTTCTTGAAAAGCCGAGTAGGTCGCTTGTTGCCCCAATGCAAACGGCTGCTTCAGGCTGGAAGCGGACATTGCTGAAATTCTGCCTACTGGCAGTAGCCGATGTATTGCAGTCATTCCCAAAATCTGCTGTCACGAGTTCGAGGTGCAGAGTCATACTTCGCCATGAAAAGTGTCTAGAGATTTGGTGGAATGCCAAATAGATGTCATGGTTCAACGGTCACAGACTGCTCTGTCACATCGGATACATCCCGCCGGCAGAAGCTGAGTCAATCTACTATCGACAATTCGCCAGTCAGACTCCAACGGTAGCGGCCTGACTTAAAACAACCGGCCTCCACGAAAGGCGAGTCGGTTCACGTTGCTTTTTTTGCCGTCCAAAAAAGTTATACCTGAATTAATGGATATACCGATGAACACCGAAATCCCGCTCCTTAGCGAACAAAAAATACTGGAGCGAATATTTGATCACATTGATAATAAAACCACGGATCTTGGAGATACTGTTTGGAAAGAGCCCGTGGCTAACTATTTATCTCAAGAACGTTTCGAATCCGAAATTGCATTGTTACGAAGCTTGCCCGTGGTGTTTTGTCTTTCAGCGATGCTCCCAGACAAAGGCAGTTATGTCGCAAGGAAGGCCGCGGGTACGCCACTGCTCGTGGTCAGGGGTGACGACGGCAAGGTCAGGGCGTTCATTAACGGATGCCGACACCGCGGCATGCAGGTTGCCAAAAACAGTGGGTGTGCTCGCGCGTTTGTGTGTCCCTATCACGCTTGGACTTACGGCCTTGAGGGAGAACTCAAACACATACCCGGGCACGCAGGCTTCCCCGGCGTGGAATTGAAGGACAACGGTCTCGTTGAAGTTGGCGCATCGGAAAAAGGAGGACTGGTCTACGTCAATCAGAGTGGCCCGGTGGATGCTTCCATGCTTGAAATTGTGCCTGACCTATTTTCTGAGCAACAAGCGTATTTCGATCAAAGCGAATACACCGATGATGCGAACTGGAAGTTGCTCGCTGAAACCACCATGGAGGGATATCACATCAAGGCGCTCCACAAGAAAAGCTTTTACCCCTATGGGTTCGACAACATCAATGTGGTTGAGAGTTTCGGTTCCCACACCCGTGTTGTTTTCCCGTTTCAGCGCATCGAAAAGCTTCGCGAGATTGATCCCAAAGATCGGCGCATGTTGGGGATGGTTACCTCCGTGTATCAGCTTTTCCCGAATGTTGCTATTTCCATTCTATCGAAGCATTCAACGGTAACCATCTTTGAACCCATCAGTCCTACTCGCACGCAAATATTGATTTACCGAGCAACGAACAAGAGTTCTACCGGGGCGACAACCGATTTTGAAGAAGCAAAACGAGATGCAGATTTCGTGAAAGCTGCGGGTTTTGATGAAGACCGCGAAGCTGCTTGCGCCATTCAAGAGACCCTGGGCACTAAAGCCAACCAGCACCTTACTTTTGGACATTTTGAAACAGCGATCGTTCATTTTCATCAAAACCTAGCGCAACACCTGTCGAACCACAAAGGGTCGTAAGGAGAGAGGTGAGCCGTGTCACCGTGGTGCGTCGGGGGCTAAATCAAACAGTCTCAACCAATACCCCTTACCCGCTGTCCAGTCGTATGGCCCTAAGGCACACTTTAGTCTTTTCAGCCTGAGGCACGTCTCAGCACAGAGGGGCTGCGACGTTCCTTCAACAGTGCGAAAAAAACATCTTAGACAAACGTCAAAAAGATGGCGATTTTAAATCCTTAAAAAATATTTAAAACTTAGAATTTGAATCAATTTAGCAAGAGAAAAGGGTTTTATAAGTAGTGTGATTTCTCTTGAAGAGTCAAGTTTTATTAATTCGATTTCATCAATTCTCCCACTCATCAAAACAAAAATTGGAAGTTTTAAGTGATTTCGTTTGAGTAATCGATGTAGTTCCAGCCCTGTCATTTTAGGCATGTCATTATCAACAAGCAACAAATCGAAGTCATTTAAAGCAGCAGTCTCAAGAAATTTTTTGGGATCTGAAAACAACACAGCAGCATGACCGTGCGCTTTTAGTGCAATTTCAACGGAATTTCTAACCTAAACGTCGTCATCAATGATAGCAATTTTTGGCATGACAACATTAAACCATTAAAATTGCTTCTGCCAGACAAATACATTTTTTTATTGACTAAGAATAGTAAATTTAATACTTTATTGCGATAAATATTCGATGCTGAAGGCCATCGCATAGTTTCACATTCGAGCACTTTGATAGTTTGCCCTTCCTACTAATTGAATCTATGCAGGTTGATTACGGTGAGAGTACTCCCTACCCTAGAGCCAGCACTGACCACTTAAAGAAACAGCGCCTGCTACTACTGGACTGTATCACTCACTGCCCCGGGAAGTTTAGACCTCCAGCCAGCAGGTATGGGTTCAATTGCCTGAGCAGGCGTATTGCTACTTCTGCGACTGACACCAATATTTGGATAAGACTGAAGCACATTTCCGGGGAAACGCGAAGATGACAAGCGCCATCTTGAAAGGTTTATGCATCGCTTAGCTAAATAACAATCGCATCGGATAAAATGTATTGTCAATTTTTTACTATTACTGGAATTATGATGTCGACACTTGCAGAACTGATCAAACAACGCGAAGCCCTTGATGCTCAAATCGCACAAACTCGGCAAACTGAACTTGCTGACGCTATTGGAAAAGTCAAAGCATTGGTTGCTGAACACGGCTTGACTGCAGAAGATGTATTTGGCAGTGCCAAGCGTGGTCCCAAAGCTTCTGGCGCGACAAAGAATCCAGTTGCCCCAAAGTATCGAGATGCAGCTACTGGTCAAACTTGGACTGGCCGTGGCAAAGCACCTAAGTGGATTGATGGTAAAGACCGTGCACAGTTCATGATCTGATCTTTAAGAAGTAGATGTAAAAAAGCCAGCGAAAGTGCTGGCTTTTTTGTTGAACTGCCTATTGACTCACCTACTTCCCGGCACTCCACGTGGTCTTATATACCTGCTGGTCTGATCAACATTTGAGACTGATGCTGCCTGGGAAATATTGAGGTTTAACTTGATGCACACAAAATTTTGTCCTTCAATCTCAGCAGTCGCCCACGCTTTAAATAAATCGAACAGCCCCTCAACAGAATGATACCAAGGGGCTAACTCACAAGGGCAGGAACCGCTGCACTCCAGACCTTCGCCTTTCTAAGTCGCGTAAAGGCTGGGAGCCGTCTGATGTCGTCACTTTCTAGCGCTGTTGCTCGCTGAAATGAAAAAGGCCCTGCCAGAGCAGAGCCTTTGACGGGCAGGTCGCATTCAGTCAGTGGCCACGGATCAGCGCCAGCACCTCAGCTTCACGCCAGCAAGTCGTCCGGGCACCGAGTTTGATTGGCGTCGGGAATTTGCCCTCAGCAACACCAGCCCACCACGAACTTTTTGAAATCGGAATCATTGGCGGGATGCCGTTGCTCTTGTCTGGGTTCATATGAAAAGAGCCAAGGCGCTGATTGCCAATGTCGAACATGGCGAGTTCCCAGATGATGAGATGCCTGATGAAACTCCGGCTAGGTTTTCCACCAAGCAAGAGGCAGAGCACATGGAACTCGAAGCCAAGTGGTGGACGCTCGATCTGTCGTCATCACTGAGTGAAAACAAGCTTGCGAAAGCCCTTAGGATTCACTATGAAGGCAATTGAGCAAACATCTGAGCGTCCAGAAACACGACGCTCAAAGGCGTTTTGAGTTCACAAGGGTTTTTACTACTTTCCGATATGAAAATTCCGACCTACCATTTTTAAAGTTTATGACGCATTTTGCGTTTTCAACTCGTTTTCAAATTACGATCAATCAAATCAAAAGGACACCAGAATGAATAAAGATTTTACTTTTACTCAAAATATACTGAATAATCGCTATATTCCCACATGTTGCGACACCTCGCTTTCAGCCCAAAGTCGTCGCAGTTTCCTGCAAGCTGTGGGCGGCTCTGTGTTGTTCACCAGTGTCGGCATGTTGGCTACCGGTTCTGCTGTGGCGGCATCTGGCAACTACGAAGCCATGGTGCTTTCGTGTATTGATCCGCGCTTTCAGGATTTAGTGAACAAGCAGCAGGCTAGCGAAGGAATGAGCGGTAAGTACAGTGCGTTTACTATTGCCGGTGCGTCCATCGGTGTAGTGGCACCGGCCTTCAAGGAATGGCATAAGACCTTTTGGGAGAACCTAGGGGCATCAGTTCAGTTGCACAACATCAAGAAAGTTGTAGTGGTGAATCATCGTGACTGCGGTGCAGCCAAGATTGCTTATGGTGATGCCAAGGTTGCCAACGCTGCTGCGGAAACCGTTACGCACAAAGAGGCCTTGATGGAATTCCGCAAGCAGCTAAAAGAGAAGCACCCTAAATTGGGTGTCGAGCTCAGACTTTTGTCCCTTGACGGAAAGCTTGAGAAGTTTGCCTGAGCAACCGCCATTGAATAAACACTAAAAGCGCCCTAGGGCACTTTTAGTGTTTATGTAGGTAATAACTTTGAGCGCTTCTGTACCTTTACGCACGCCGATACAGTTCAAATCAGTTTATTCTTGACGGAGTCAGTGGACTAGGAAATCAAAAACTTTTTCAACCGCTACCAAACCGCCATCTAAAGTTTCGGTAACTCCGACTCAATTTTTCAAACGCTTGTCAGTGACTGTGGCAACTTGACCCTACTTTACAAAGTCTTGCCCACAATAAAAAATTTGAAACAATACCTTGCCCAATCAACCATCAACACCCGTCGCTTTTCCAAGTAGTCGCCTCGCTGATAGGCCGCTTCAGTCTGAACAGCCAGAGAGTGTGCCAGCGACTGTTCAATCACTTCACGGCTGTGACTTGACACCTCGCCGGCCCAATCACGGAATGACGAGCGAAAGCCGTGAACGGTGTATTCCTTGAAGCCGAGCGTGCCCTTCAAGTAATTGCTCATAGCCATATTTGACAGCGGCTTTCCCTTACCCCGACTGTCAAAGACCCACGGCGATCCTTCGATCCGATTGATCGAATTTAGAACTTCAATCGCCTGATCTGACAAGGGCACCCGATGCTCACGCCCTTTTTTCATTCGTTCTTTCGGGATCGTCCAAATCGCCTTGTCAAAGTCGAACTCTTCCCACTTCGCTTCAATCGTCTCGCTGGTTCTGGTCGCTGTCAGAACGCACAGGAGCAAGGCTTTTGCCGACAACACTGGCGTGATGCCAATCGCCTGAAATAACGCCGGTATCTGAGCTTAGGGCATCGCGGCATGATGCTTGACCCGCTGACGCTTGCTGATGGACGGCAGCAAGTGAGCCAACTTGCCTTTCCAGATTGCTGGGTTGTCGCCCGTTCTGTGCCCTGACACAACAGCCCAGTCCATGATGCTTTCAATACGACCTCTGAGCCGTGTTGCCGTCTCGTTCTTTGTTGTCCAGATTGGCTTGAGAATTTCAAGCACCAGTTCAGTCGTGACATCAGAACAAGCCAAAGAACCAATGACTGGATTGGCATAGGTTGTGATCGTGTTGGTCCACTGATCAGCGTGTTTCAAATTTCGCCAGCCGTGTCGCTTTGTCTCAATGCAAATTTGGGCGGCCCTTTGAAAAGTCATGACATCACTGGCAGCGGCGGCAGCCGCCTGAATCTTGCTTCGCTCAACTCGTGGATCGCCGCCCTGTCACACCAATCGGTGATGTTGAACTGCCGTATCCCTTGCTTCGGCAAGTGTGACATCCCTGAGCGGACCCAGATCAATCGTGTTCTTTCCGCCAGCGCCCCAGCGAAAGATCCAACTCTTGTTTGGCTGGCTCGGGTCGGGTGAAGCCTGAACCTTGAGGTACAGCCCGCCACCGTCAGAGTGAAGGCCTATCAGATTCACCGGTCCCGTGATTCGGTAGGTGGGATAGTTACCGTTGCATCCGCGGGCGTGCGCAGCATGGCCAAAGCTGCCAATGCGGTGACACCCGCCAGGCACAGGTAGCCCAGCGCATGGCTGCCGCCCTGCTGCACCAGCGCACTGAAAAGCACCGGGCCGAGCATGCCGCCGAAGAAAATGAAAAACTGCGTACCTCCGCTGCTGGCCACCAGGTCTTCGCGCGGAACGGTGCGCAGCAACTGCGCGAAGAAGACCCCATTCCAGCCCATGGTCGTGGCGCCGCAGGCGATCACGACCATGGAGATCACGGCGAAGCTGGCGTCGCGTGGCAGTAGCCCCAGTGCAAGGCAATTGAGCGCCGTGCACAAACCCACGACGGCGAGCAGCACGCGCGGACTCACCCAGCGATCGGCCACATGGCCCAGGGTGATGCGTGCCACCACACATGCCACCTGCGACGCCGCCAGTAGCCCAGCGGCCAGTGCCAGCGAGAGTCCCAGCTCCAGATAGAGACGGGCCACCACGAAGGTGAGAAAGCCTTGCTGCGCCAACGCATAGACACAAGTCACCAAGCTCAGTGCCCGTAGCGGCGGGTGGCGCAACACGGCGAGGAGATTGCTCAGTCCGCCCGGACCGTCAGGTGCCTCGGTGCGTGCGCGATCTGCGCCGTCGAGCCGAATGACGGCCGACCCCAAGGCCAGCGCCAACAGCAGGCAGGAGAAGGCCACGGCCCAGGCGGAGCCTCGCCAGCCCATAAGGCCCAGGCCCAATGGCATCAGCAGCCCCGCCAAGCCCACCCCGATCGGAACGCCAGTTTGCTTGAGCGAAAAGAACAGGCCGGGCGCGCCTGGTGGTGCATGGCGTCCGAGAATGTCGGCGGCCGCCGGGTTCACCGTGCCATAGCCCAGACCGATCAGGCAAGCCGCCAACCCAAACAAGATCAGTGGCTGGCCGATGGCGCCCAGCATCGTGCCGGCGGCAATCACCACAAGCACGCCCTGCGTCACCCGACCGGCGCCAAAGCGCGCCACCAACGGGCCGCTGGAGAGGCCGGCGACCATCGCGACGGCATACACGCCCCCGACGAAAAAGCCCACCTGCTCCGGGGCCAGCCCCAGCGCAGGTGCCACCGCCGGCGCCAGAATGGGGGCGACACTCATCACGAAGCTGGCCATGACCTGCGCAGCCAGCGTGGCCTGCAAGGCCAGCCAGGGCCGTCGCTGCGGCGTAACGTCGCTCATACTCCCCCGCCGCCGCCGCCACCTTCTTCCAGGTACCAGCGCGTCGTCAGCTCAAAACGTCCCACCGGGTGCACGTTGATGGAGACCGAGAGCAACCGTTCGTTGCGACCGATGTAGAAGCGGCGCACCAGCAAGCCCGGCGACTTGGGCTTGACCCCCAGCACCCGCGCGCTCTCGGCGGGCACCGCGACGCTGCTGACCACCTGCTGCGCCTCCAGGATGCGCTCACCGCCGTATTTCTCGACCAGCCCGAAAACCCAGGCTTGCCCCTCTTCGAGCTCGCGCTGCAGGCCGTGCGCCTCGGGGCGCACGAAAACGCGCATGTGCACGATAGGCTCGTCTGTGTCCAGCGTCTTGCGGCAGGTATTGAGTTCGAGCCAGGACTCGCCTGGCACGCATCGCAGCTGGTGGGCGAGCTCGACGTCGGCTTCGATTGAGCGCGCGCCCAGCACCTCCAGCCGTGTGTCTTGCGCGTAGGCCATGAGGTCGCCCAGGGACGACAGCGAGGCAACGTATTGCTTGCCACTGCGCAGCGCCCGCACCCGCGTGCCCACGCCCTGGTGACGCGACACCAGCCCCAGCTCGCACAGGTGGCGCACCGCCTCGCGCACCGTATGCCGCGACACCGCAAAGCGTTGGCACAACTGAGGCTCGGGCGGCAGCAGCGAGCCGACCGGGTAGCGGCCCTCACCGATCTCGCGCACGAGCGTGGTGGACAGCTGCTGATAACGGGGCGCGGTGTTCACGGCGGCGTCCCGGTCAATACATGTAGTGGCCACCGTTGACGTGGATCACCTGGCCGGAAATGAAGCCGCCGCGGTCGCCACACAACAGGTCGCAGGCGGCAGCGAGTTCGTCGGTCGTGCCGTAGCGGCCCAGCGGAATTTCATTCTCGAGTTGCTCGCGTTGCTGATGGGTGTACTGCGACCAGTCGCGAACGGTGTCGATTGCGCCCGGCGCCACGGTGTTGGCGGTGATGCCGTCGACCCCGAACTCGCGCGCTAGGGCCATGGACAGACCGTGCAGGCCAGCCTTGGCGGTGATGTTGTGGGCCCGGTGCGTGACCTGCCCCCAGAAGCCGTCAAAGCCGGAGATCAGCACGATGCGGCCCCAGCGACGCGGCTGCATCAGGGGAATGGCATGGCGGGTCAGGTAGAAGGCGGCCGAGAGGTTGGTACGCATCACCTCATCCCACTGCTCGGGCGTGATCTCCAGATAAGGCTGCTTGCGTCGGATGCCGACGTTGGACACCACGATGTCCATCGAGCCAAAGTGCTCGGCGCCCGCATGCACCAGCCGGGCCACCTCCGCATCGACGCTCACGTCGGCCATGACGCCCAGGGCCTTGCCACCTTGGGCGCGGATCTCGTCGACCACCCCGTCCACCGCGGCGCGGTCGCTGTGCCCATTCACCACCACCTGCGCGCCTTGGGCGGCCAATGACAGCGCGATGGCACGACCAATGTTGCGGCCAGAGCCCGTGACCAGGGCCGTGCGGCCTGCGAGCGGGGCGAGAGGGTTGGCGGCAGTGACCATGTGGGTATTTCGGTTGACTTGGAGATGCACATCAGCATAACATGCGGACGTCCGGACGTTATCAGTCCAAGCGGGCACCGCCGACCCCACAACTGGAGACAACATGATCAACAAACGCCAAGCCGGCCTTGCACTGGCCACCCTCGTCCTTTCCCTCTCAGCGGTCGGCACGGCGCTGGCCCAGAGCTATCCGGACAAGCCTATCCGCCTCGTGGTGCCCTATCCCCCCGGCGCCTCCACCGACGCAGTGGGCCGCATCGTCGGTCAGAAGCTCTCGGCCAACATCGGCCAGACCGTGATCGTGGACAACCGCGCGGGCGCCAGCGGCAACATCGGCACCGAGTTCGTGGGCCGCTCTGCCCCCGACGGCTACACCTTCGTGATGGGCACGGACGCCACCCACGCGTCCAACTCCTTCCTCACCGCCAACCCGACCTTCGATCCGATCAAGGACTTCACGCCCCTGGCCATCGTGGCGATGAACCCGATCGCGCTGGTGGTGCACCCCTCGGTGCCCGCCAAGGACTTGAACGAGCTCGTCGCCTGGCTCAAGGCCAACCCGGGCAAGGGCGGCTTTGGCAGCTCGGGCACCGGCTCGCCCCACCACTTGGCGGGCGAGTTGCTCAAGGCCCGCACGGGCGCGCCGCTCATTCACGTGCCCTATCGCGGCGGCGGCCCGGCCCTCAACGACCTGATGGGCGGTCAGATCAGCCTGCTCTTTGCCAGCGCCATCACGGTGGTGCCCCATATCCAGAGCGGCAAGGTCAAGGCCATCGCGCTGACCAGCGCCAAGCGCTCGGGCATCCTGCCCAATGTGCCCACCATGGGCGAGAGCCTGGACGGCTTCGAGATGCCGTCGTGGCTGGCCTTCTTCGGCCCCGCCAAAATGCCCGATGCCGTGACCCGGCGCCTGAGCGACGAGCTGGTCAAGGTGCTGAGCGACCCTGACGTGCGCGCTCGTCTGACCGCGGCAGGCATGGACGTTGTCGCCGGCGGCCAAGCCGAACTCACCGAGTTGCAGCGACGTGAATACCAGAGCCGCGGCAAGCTGATTCGTGACGCCAACATCAAAGGGGAGTGATCGTCTTGACGCAAGCTTCTCCTGCCGCGGGCGCTGCGCCGCTCGCCGGCATCATGGTCATTGAGCTCGGTCACAGCGTGGCGGCCCCCTTCGCCGGGCAGATCCTGGCCGACCTTGGCGCTGAGGTGATCAAAATCGAAAAGGCCGCCGGCGACGATGCGCGCCACTGGGGGCCGCCCTTTTTGGATGGCGCGGCCGCCACCTTCCAGGGCATCAATCGGGGCAAGCGATCGTGGGTCCTGGACCTGCGCAACCCTGATGGCCTGGCGCAGCTTCACGCGCTGATCGAGACGCGGGCCGACGTCGTGCTGCAGAACATGCGGCCCGGCCAGGTCGAGAAGCTGGCGCTGGACGCGGCCAGCCTGCGCGCGCGCAAGCCGGCGCTGGTGTATTGCAACCTCGGCGCCTTCGGCTCGGTCGGCCCCCTGGCCGATCGCCCTGGCTACGACCCGCTGATGCAGGCCTTTGGCGGCATCATGAGTGTGGTCGGCGAAGCCGGCGGCGCGCCGGTGCGGGTGGGGCCCTCCATCGTCGACATGGGCTCGGGCATGTGGGCGGCGATGGGGATCCTCTCGCTCCTGATGCGTCGGCAGACCACGGGCGAAGGCGGCGTGGTGGACGTCTCGCTGTTCGAGACCGCCGCCTGCTGGATGACCATGTATGCCACGCAGTACATGGCCGGCGGCGCGATGCCAGGCAAAAACGGCTCCGGCCAAGCCGGCATCGCCCCCTACCGCGCCTACCGCACCATCGACGGCGACCTGGTCGTCGCCGCGGGCAACGACAAACTTTTTCATGCCTTGTGCGGCGTGGTGGGCCACCCCGCGTGGGCCGACGAGCCGCGCTTTGCCAGCAACGCGCTGCGGGTGGAAAACAGCCCTGCCCTTTACGCCTTGCTTGAAGCCTGTTTTGCTACCCAAACCACGCAGGCGTGGACCGAACTTCTCGACGCCGACGGCGTGCCCTGCGCCCCGGTGCAAAACGTCGCGCAGATGCTCGAGCACCCGCAGACCCAGGCCCTGGGCCTGATGCAGGACGTGCCAGGCAGCTCCGTACCCCTGATGGGCCTGCCGCTGCGCTTAGACGGCCAGCGCCTGCGGCCCCACGGTCCCTCACCCCGATTGGGTGAAATGAACGAAGACGCCAAGGCGTTGCCCACCGCATGAACCTGCCGACTTACGACACGCTGCAGCTCACGTTGCATGACCCGCACCTGCTGGTCGTGACCCTCAACCGGCCAGACGTGCTCAACGCGATCAACACGCAAATGGGCCGCGACCTGCTGGACCTGTGGACGCGGCTCATCACCGACGGCGAAGCGATCCGCGCGGTGGTGCTCACGGGCGCCGGCGATCGCGCGTTTTGCGCGGGCGGCGACCTCAAGGAGCGCCACGGCATGACGGACGAGACCTGGCGGCGCCAGCACGAGATCTTCGAGCGTGCATTCTTCGCGCTGCAGGACTTACCGATGCCGGTGATCGCCGCAGTGAACGGCCACGCCTATGGGGGCGGATTGGAAACCGCGCTCGCCTGCGACTTCCTGTACGCCAGCCGCAACGCGAAGTTCGCGCTGTCCGAGACGCGCTTGGGCATCATGCCCGGCGGCGGCGGCACGCAAAATCTGGCACGCGCCGTCGGCGAGCGCCGGGCCAAGGAATTGATCCTGCGCGCGCAGGCCTTTGGCGCCGAGCAGGCCCTGGCCTGGGGCCTGGCCAATCACGTCAGCGAGCCGGGCCACGTGCTCGAGGACGCCCTGGCCAGCGCCGCCGGCATCGCCGCCAACGGGCCGCTGGCCGTGCGCCAGGCCAAGAAATCCATTCACTTCGGTTTGCAAGGCGACCTGCTCACCGGCTGCCGCTTCGAGATCGAGGCCTACAACCGACTCGTCTCCTCCGAGGACCGTCACGAGGGCGTGCGCGCCTTCAACGAGAAACGCACGCCCGACTTCAAGGGACGCTGACCCCCCATGACCCACTCCCCCATGACCCAATCCCCCATCGACGTGCTGGTGCGCGAAGTCGGCCTGCGCGACGGCCTGCAGAACACCGCCACGATTGTTCCCACTGACGGCAAGCTAGCCTGGATAGTGGCCGAATTGGCCGCGGGCGTGCGCGAGATCGAGGTCACCTCGTTCGTGCCCCCCAAACTGATGCCACAGTTCGCCGACGCTGAAGAAGTGGTGAGCCGCGCCCTGAATTTGTCGGGTCTCACGCTCATGGCGCTGGCCCCCAACCTGCGCGGCGCCGAGCGCGCCTTCGCGCTGGGTGTGCACAAGGTCGACTACGTCACCTCCGTGAGCCGCACACACAACCACAAGAACGTGCGCCGCGAGCGCGAGGAATCGCTGGCCGACTTCGTGCGCATCGTGCAGGCGCGCGACGCCGCGGGCCTCAAGGGCCGCATCGAACTGGCCGCCGGTTTGTCCACCGCGCTGGGCTGCTCCTACGAAGGCCGCATCGCGGTCGACGAGGTGCGACGCTGCGCCGCCTTCCTGGCCGAGGCTGGCGCCGACGAGATCATGATTGCCGACACCGTGGGCTATGCCGACCCGCGCCAGGTGCGCGAGGTGTTCACTGCTGTCCTGGCCGAAGTGGGCACAGTGCCAGTCGCGGCGCACTTTCACGACACGCGCGGCACGGGCCTGGCCAATGTGGCAGCCGCCCTGGAGTGCGGCATCCGCCGCTTCGACAGCTCGCTCGGCGGCTTGGGAGGATGCCCCTTCGCCCCAGGCGCCAGTGGCAACATCGTGACCGAAGACCTGTGCTTCATGCTCGACTCCATGGGCCTGAGGACTGGCATCGACCTCGAGCGCCTGCTCGCCGTACGCGAGATCGCAGCGTCCTACCTGGGCAGCGACAGCCTCTCGGGCGCGCTGGCCCGCGCCGGCCTGCCGCGGCACTACCAAAGCGCTGCTGCGCGCGCGAGCGCCTGACGCGCCACGGCGCGCGAACCCTACTTCCAATTCCGCATTTCCAATTCCCAATTTCCAGCAGAAAACCCCATGAGCCAAGCCGCCCCTGACCTGTCCGCCGTCTCCATGGACCTCGGCGAGGACTACCCTGAGATCCGAGCAAGCGTGCGCCGCATCTGCGCTGATTTTCCCGGCAGCTACTGGCGTGATCTCGACGAGAAAGAAGCCTACCCCAGCGACTTCGTCCAGGCGATGACCGACGCCGGCTTTCTCTCGGCGCTGATCCCCGAGGAATACGGTGGCGCCGGCCTGCCCCTGCGCGCCGCGGGTGTGGTGCTGGAAGAAATACACGCTTGCGGTGGCAATGCCGGCGCCACGCACGCCCAGATGTACACCATGGGCACCGTCCTGCGTCATGGCAGCGCTGCACAGAAATCACTTTACCTGCCCCAGATCGCCAGCGGCGCGCTGCGCCTTCAGGCCTTCGGCGTTACCGAGCCTACCAGCGGCACAGACACCACAAAGCTCAAGACCCGCGCCGTGCGCGAAGGCGACGAATACGTGATCAACGGCCAGAAAATCTGGACTTCGCGCGCGCTTTACTCCGATCTCATGCTGCTGCTGGCGCGCACCACACCGCTTGAGGAAGTGAAGAAAAAATCCGAGGGCCTCTCGGTCTTCCTGGTGGACATGCGCAAGGCTGTGGGCAACGGCATGACGATCCGCCCCATCAAGGCCATGATCAACCACAACACCACTGAGGTGTTCTTTGACAACCTGCGAATTCCCGCCGACAGCCTGATCGGCCAGGAGGGCCAGGGACTGCGCTGCATCATGGACGGTATGAACGCCGAGCGCATCCTGGTCGCACACGAGTCGATCGGCGATGCCAAGTGGTTCATCAAGACGGCCGTCAAGTACGCCAACGAGCGCGTGATCTTTGACCGCCCCATCGGCAAGAACCAGGGCATCCAGTTTCCCATCGCCAAGGCCTATGCGCAGACACAGGCGGCCGAACTGATGCTGCGCAAATCCGCTGCGGTCTACGAAGCCAACCAGCCTTGTGGCGAGTACGCCAACCTCACCAAGCTGCTCACGGCAGAAGCCGCCTGGGAAGCGGGCGAGGCCTGCATGCAGACGCACGGCGGCTTCGCCTATGCGCGCGAGTACGACATCGAGCGCAAGTGGCGCGAGGCCCGCGTTCAGCGCACCGCACCGATCTCCACCAACCTGATCCTGTCCTACATCGCCGAGCACGTGCTGGGCCTGCCGCGTTCGTACTGAGATGGACGCGCTCACGCAGACACCGCCGACGGCGCCAACAGCGCTCACGGCCGATCTCGGACGCTTCATCGCGGACATGCCCGCCCACACCTTACCGGCGCAGGCCATCGCCACGATCCGCCGCGGCATCGCCGACACCGTGGGCGTGGCCTTTGCCAGCGTGGGCGAGCCGGTGCTGCGCCATGCACGCGACCTGATCACCCTGGGCCCGACCGGCCAGGCGCGGGTCTGGACCGAAGGCGGCTTTGCGGCGTCGGCCGACGCCGCGTTCATGAACGCGGTGGCGGGCCATGCACTTGATTTCGACGATACCGGCCTGGACGGCCACCCCAGCGTGGTGCTCGCACCAGTGGTGCTGGCCGAGGCCGAGCGCCTGGGCGCCGACTGGGCTGCGGCGGTCACGGCCTATGCGGCCGGTTATGAAGTCTGGGCCGAACTGCTGGGGCGCGACGCGGACAAGCACCACGGCAAAGGCTGGCATCCGACCGCGGTGTTCGGTGCGGTGGCCTGCGCTGCGGCCAGCGCCTGCCTGCGGCGGCTGGACGCGCAGCGATCGGCGCACGCCTTGGGCATCTCAGCGTCGATGTCGGCGGGCCTGGTCGCCAACTTCGGCTCCATGACCAAGCCCCTGCAGGTGGGCTTCGCGGCGCGCAATGGCATCCTGGCGGCGCACCTTGCCGAACAAGGCCTGACCGCTTCGCACGATGCGCTGGAGAGTCCGCGCGGCTTGCTGGCGGCGATCTCGCCGCGCGGCGATGTGCGGCTGCATTCCCCGAGCCGCGCGGGCGCGCCTTGGCAGATGCTCGAGCAGGGTCTCAACATCAAACGCTACCCGGTGTGCTACGCCACCCATCGCATCATCGACGCGGCGCTGGAGCTGCAGCCCCATATTGCCGGTCGCCTGGACGCCATCGAGGCGGTGGTGGCCACCCTGGGCCAACTCCAGGCGGACATGCTGCGTTCGAGCCGGCCCACCAACGGGCTGGATGCGAAGTTCAGCGCCGAGTACACCATCGCCTGCGCCCTGGCCCGCGGCCATGTGCATCTTCAGGACCTGAGCGACGACGCCGTCAACGACACGATCGTGCAGACCCTGCTTCGAAAAGTGCGTGTCGAGATCACCACCGAGCGCGATGCGCTGGAGCCGCTCTTCTCGCCGCACGACCTGTTGTCGGTTCGATTGACCGACGGCACCACCCTCGACGCCGAGCCCGTCCGGCGCGCGCGGGGCCACGCGAGCCGGCCGGTGAGCGACCAGGAACTGCAAGACAAATTCAGGGCCTGCGCGCGGATGTCGCTTGACGACGCGCAAACGGGCGTCTGGTGGGAGGCGGCCATGGCGGCGCCCGAGCGACTGGTCACTTGGCCGGAAGCCCCGGGGTCCTGAAAGTAGCGCCCCCGATTGATAATACTGAATAATCTGTAGTCGATACTGGCATTGGCACGGCAGTCGCGTCCATCCCAGTTCCCCCAGGACCACTCGGGATAACGGCAAGTCCTGACGGACGGTGTCTCTATTGCGCCTGTGTTCCATGCGCCCTCGGCAGCCGCGGCAATCTCGGACATGCGCTGAGCACCACGCAGTTTCTCAAACTCCAGCGCCTTGTCTTGCATGGCCAACTCGTGGCCACGCTCTCCTTGGCGATCAAACCATTTCAGGACCTCGGGAGCCAGGCGGAACGCGCCGCCCAGCAATCCACCCAACAGTGTCTCGATCATTGGGGACCTCCCATCAGCCGTAACTTGATGGCGATGCCGACCAGAAGCGCGGCCAGCACACCAGTGGTCAGAACCTTGACCGTGGTCTGCCAGGCCGTTCGGCGCGCTTCCCGCCACGCATCGATGAGACCCCGCAGGTCGCGGATGTCGGCGGCGGCGTGGCCGTTCTCAAGGCCAAGGCAGGCCAATGCGCGCTCGGCTCCTCGCTCGGCTGCTCGGGTGGCCGCTTGCAACTCAACAGGTTCAAACCCGAGCAAGCCCATATCAAACTCAGCGGCATGCAGACCTTGCAGCTCACCTTCGAGCAGCAACTGGTCCCAGCTTGCATTCAAAGCCAGCTTGTTGTCCACAATGATATAAGCACGGCGCTGTGTGTCAGTCAGATGAACCAAGCGGATACATGGCACCTTTGTCAGAGCCAGCTTTCTGGCGGCCATCACTCGGCCATGGCCGGCAATGATGCCGCCGTCCTTGTCGATCAGGACTGGATTGGTAAACCCAAACTCCCGAATGCTGGCCGCAATCTGTGCCACCTGGGCGTCGTCATGCGTGCGGCTGTTCAAGGCATAAGGAATCAGGGCATCAACAGACAGTTGTTCAATTTTCATCGTGGGATCAGGTCATCAAAATCATCGACCACATTGCGCAGTCGGGCTTGCTCTTGCCCCTGACCATTCAAGGTGCGCGGGTCTTGTGCGGTCTGGTTCATGGACAGGGTGCGGGTGATCGCCAGTTGCAACCTGGTCAAACTGTCGATCAGGGAAATGAACGGGTTGACGATCTGGGCGCCTTTGTCGTTCTTGACGATGGGGCCAGACTTATCCAAAGCAATTCGATATTTGCGAATGTCTGCCTCCAAATAAACAGCCTTGGACAGTGTCAGCAAATCAAACTCTCGCCAGCCCTCACGTGCGCGCGCGCGGGTGAACTGCTCCCAAATGACCATCTCTGCCTCATCCCTGAGGGTCACGCCCGCCGGTAAAGGAATGGCTTCCGACAGTTCTGAGACAAGCTTGATCACGTGCGAGTGACTGTCCCGGCTCAGTGCTTTTTTTCTTGCCATGGCTTGAATCCGTTCCGTTTGGACACGTTTTTCCGTAAATGAATTAAAAGAGAGGCTGGGCTACGGTTTCCGAGACTTATCCCGCAGTGATTGATGGCCCCTACCCCCATCACCATCACCATCACCACCAGTCTGGGCATCACAGTGGCCAGCCATCTAGCCCTGTGCTTGCTCTAACTGTGTGGCCCTTGTCTCTTGCCGTCTTGTCTTGGTGACAGCCATGGCACAAGGCTTGGTAGTTACTGTCCGCATTGCCGCCTCCATTGCATAAGGCCACGATGTGATCAAGTTCAGTGGCTGCTCTGACACGCCCATGCGCCGTACACACAACACATATAGGATGTGCACTCAGGTGACGATGACGCAGCGCTTGCAATGCCCTGCCTCTGATGCGTTTCACAACCATGGGACCATCACGCAGCTCATTAATGCGGCTTGCTCACTTTGGGTTCCTTGACTTGTACCGATATAACGATACAATGCATGCCATTTTGCACCTTAATATCGGTATGCCAAGAAGCACCAAAGCCATCAACCAACTTCCGCCTGCTACCTTGGGATCACTCCAAAAGCTTGGGGCGGACCTTGCTGTTTCCCGATTGCGCAGGAAGGAATCACTGCGCACTTGGGCAAAGCGATTGGGCGTTAGCCTCTCCACACTCCAGCGCCTGGAAGCTGGTGACCCTTCTGTCAGCATCGGTGTGGTGGCAACTGCCTTGTGGCTGATCAACAGAGATGGTGCGCTGGGAAGCTTGGCATCCCCAGAACATGACCTGGGCGCGCTTGAGCTGGATGTTCGGCAAGCGGTGCAGCTTGGCCAGGCCCGTGCGCAGGCTTCAGCGGAGATCCGCATGCGTGCAACGACATCCAACAACATAAGCAAGGGCTGACATGCGCTTAGATGACCTGTTCCTTTGGTACCTTGCAGACCCCGAGCCTCGCTATGTTGGAGCGTTGAAACTGGTTGCGTCCGGCAAAGGCGTCTCACTGCACTACGGCGCAGATTGGCTGGCCAATGGTTTTGCACTCAGCGAAGACTTGCCCTTGGTGGACTTGGAGTTCTCACCCCCTGGACGACTGAGCGCCAATGCGCCCCGGGCTGTTGGCGCCGTAGACGATGCACGACCAGACCGTTGGGGTGAAAAAGTGATTCGGTTCATTGACAGGCCCAAGCGCACATCATTGATGGAGTTGCTCTACTACGCCGGTGACGATCGCTTCGGTGCTTTGGGGGTCTCAACTTCGCCCAGCACCTACCTTCCACGCCCAGGCGGTCCATTGCCACGGTTGGCGCAAGCTCAAGAGCTCAGCGAGGTGGTAGCCAAGATTGAAGCGGGTGACGCCCTGACTGTGCTTGAAACCAAAATCATTGAAGGTGGCGGTAGCCCTCTAGGCGGCGCAAAACCAAAAGCTTTGATCGACATCGATGGCGAGCAATGGGTTGTCAAATTCTTTAACAACGAATACGTGGACTCGCCGCTCATTGAGCACGCGACCATGACCTTGGCTGCTCAGGCTGGCATCACCGTTGCCCAAACCCAAGTCATTCATCTGATGGCGGCCAATGCCATTGCCATTCGCAGATTTGACCGCGAAGGCAGTCAGCGGATACACAGCATCTCGGCGGGCACGGCAATACGTGCAGCCACACCGTCCGGTACCGAGCCTGAAATGGGATATCCACAGCTCGCCCGAATCCTGCGCAGAGTTGGCGTGAGCCAAGGCGACGCTTACCTCAAGGATGCACAAGAGCTGTTTCGCAGGATGGTGTTCAACATCTTGATGGACAACACCGACGACCATGAGAAGAATCACTCTCTCTTGGTGGTGGACCCTTTTGCCAATGGAAGACTGAGACTTGCGCCTGCCTATGACGTGCTGCCAACCAACTCTGGACAAGGCTATCAAGAATTCATCTGCGGCGCACTAGGACAAGAGTCCAGCTTGACCAATGCCATGACCCAGTGTGATGCTTTTGGCCTTGAACCTGCTCAGGCCGCCGCACAAGTGCTGACGGTCATTGCCGTGGTTAACACCTGGCGCACACACTTTGCATCGCATGGTGTCTCAACCAGCGACTTGGACAACTTGGCGCAAACCTTGGACGGTGAAGAGTTGCTCAAGCAACGACAGAACTTTGACTCAAACCAGTACCAAGGTGCTGCGCCCAAACGCAGACCCTTAAGTCCATTTAGAAGAGCTTGACACAAAAACAAAAAAGCCAGCGTGTGAGGCTGGCTTGGTGTGAACACTTGAATTGCAAACGTCTGATGCAATGCGTTTAAAGTCATTCAATAAAAAAACCCGCCGACAGGTTTCCATCGCGGGCTTGTAACTCTTTTAGTCTGGCCGGAACACCCGGTCTTTATCGTTGAACTCATCTTAGTCCAAGTCCATGTCCGCAGCAAGCTGAATCGCCCCGGGTTTCGTGGAGGCCAGTTGGTTTAAGTTGAGACCTCGGTCTCGTTGCTCTCTGCTAATTGCCGGTAGTAGTTCACCTCAGCTTCAGCCGGTGGAATATACCCAATCGAGCTGAGCAGTCGGTGGTGGTTGAACCAAGCTACCCATTCAAGGGTTGCCAGTTCCAGTGCCTCCTTGGTTTTCCAGGGCGCACGGCGGTGGATCAACTCGGCCTTGTACAGCCCATT
>JAIXOX010000028.1 GCA_027486555.1 Comamonadaceae bacterium | reverse complement strand
GGCCACGGCCGAGCTGGGGGAGTTGGTTGTTGGTGTACATGTGTCCACAAGCTATGAAGTGGACACGATGCTCTTAGATCTGGGGTGTTGCTGCCAGATGGGATGACCGGACGCTTACGAAAAACAACGCAGCACCGCCATGATGATGATGTTTATTTTGGTAATGTTGTTTAACAAACTGACGTAATGAATATTTTTATTGATAGTAACAAAGAAACTAATTCGCAATTACATCTCAAACAGGCTGAGGCTTTAATTTAAGCACATGTCCACATCCACAGAGACTCAAGCCTTTGCACTCCGATTGCGTCAAGCGTTGGACAGTTGCGGCGTGCGCTTGTCGCCGACCGTGGTTGCCAACGAGTTCAACTTGCGCTATTGGGGCAGAAGCATCACCCCACACACAGCCCGCAACTGGTTATTGGGCAAAGCCATACCCACGCAAGACAAGCTAAGGGTGTTGGCCGTTTGGTTGCAGGTGGGGCCAGACGAGTTGCGATTTGGACAAGCTGCTGCGCTGCAAAAAGTCGGTGAGGGACTGGAGTCCGGCGAATCTTTGAGCATGGTGGACCGGGAAATGCTCAACCGATACCTGTCCTTGTCATTGCATTACCGCAAGACGGTGCGCGACGTGGTGTCGGCCTTGGTGCTGGCGAGTCAGGCACAAAAACCCGACTGAGCTTGGTTGGCTCAGCGCACGCTGGACCATCGGGCTGGGGTTGGATGCAAAGTGCGGCTCTGGCGGCACAATCAGCCCATGCCAGACAAATCCTCTTCGCCTGCCGCCAAAACGCTCAGCGCCCCGCAAAAGGCGCTGATCAAGCTCGGCCTCAAGCGCGACATCGATCTGGCGCTGCACCTGCCGCTGCGCTACGAGGACGAGACCCGCATCGTGAAGTTGCGCGATGCGCGCGAGGGCGACACGGCGCAGATCGAGGCCACGGTCACGGCGTGCGAGATCACGCAGCGCCCGCGCAGGCAGCTGCTGGTGACGGTGGACGATGGATCGGACACCTGCGTGATGCGGTTTTTCAGCTTTTACCCCTCGCACCAAAAGGCGCTGGCGGTGGGCAATCGCATCCGGGCACGGGGCGAGGTCAAGGGCGGCTTCATGGGGCTGACCATGATGCACCCGACCTTCAAAGCGGCGGGCGGCAACCTGGCCGAGGCGCTGACGCCGGTGTATTCCACCGTGGCGGGGCTGGCCCAAGCCTATTTGCGCCGCGCAGTGATCACCGGGCTGAACCACGCCGACCTGAGCGAAACCATGCCCCCAGGCATCGCTTGGCCCGACCCGCGTGGGGCTTGGACGCTGCGCGATGCGCTGCAGTTTTTGCACCACCCCACGCCCGATGTGTCGCTGGCCGCTTTGGAGGACCGCAGCCACCCGGCTTGGGTTCGCCTTAAGTGCGAGGAGTTGCTGGCGCAACAGTTGTCGCAACTCACGGCCAAGCGCGAGCGCGATTTGCTGCGCGCCCCGGCGCTCAATAACCAACGCGGTGCTTTGCACGACCAACTGCTGGCCGCCCTGCCCTTTGGCCTGACCAAGGCCCAGCAGCGCGTGGGGCGCGAGATTGCCAAAGACTTGGCCCGCAACGTGCCCATGCACCGTTTGTTGCAAGGCGATGTGGGCGCGGGCAAAACGGTGGTCGCGGCTTTGGCGGCCATGGTGGCGATTGACGCGGGATGGCAATGCGCCTTGATGGCCCCGACAGAGATTTTGGCCACTCAGCACTTTGCCAAATTAGTGGGCTGGCTGGAGCCGCTGGGCGTGAAGGTGGCTTGGCTGATTGGCAGCCAAAAGAAAAAAGAGCGCGCCACCATGCTGGCCTTGATCGAGTCGGGCGAGGCGGCGCTGGTGGTGGGCACACACGCTGTCATTCAAGAGCACGTCAAGTTCAAAAACTTGGGGCTGGCGGTCATTGACGAGCAGCACCGCTTTGGCGTGGCCCAGCGCCTGGCCCTGCGCGGCAAGATGCAAGCCCCGGGCATGGAGCCACACATGCTGATGATGACGGCCACGCCGATTCCGCGCACGCTGGCCATGAGCTATTTCGCAGATCTGGATGTGTCGGTCATTGACGAGCTACCACCCGGGCGCACGCCCATCGTGACCCGCGTGGTGTCTGACCATCGCCGCCACGAGGTGGTCGAGCGCATCGGCGCGCAGCTGCAGCAGGGGCGGCAGGTGTATTGGGTGTGCCCGCTGATTGAAGAAAGCGAAGCTCTGGACCTGACCAACGCCACCCAAACCCACGCTGACCTGAGCGAAGCGCTGCCGGGTGTGATGGTGGGCCTGCTGCACTCGCGCATGCCCGTGGCCGAGAAAAAGGCGGTGATGGAACTCTTCACCGCAGGGGTGATGGGTGTGCTGGTCAGCACCACGGTGATCGAGGTGGGGGTGGATGTGCCCAATGCCTCGCTGATGGTGATTGAGCATGCCGAGCGCTTTGGCCTGAGCCAGCTGCACCAGTTGCGCGGCCGGGTGGGCCGGGGCGCGGCGGCGTCGGCCTGTGTGCTGCTGTACGGCACGCCCGAGGGCGGGCGGCTGAGTGAGACCGCCCGAGAGCGACTGCGCGCCATGGCCGAGACGAACGACGGCTTTGAAATCGCCCGGCGCGATTTGGAAATCAGGGGGCCGGGTGAATTTTTGGGGGCGCGGCAATCGGGTGCGCCTTTGCTGCGTTTTGCTGACCTGGAGACCGATGGCCATTTGCTGGACTGGGCGCGCGCACTGGCGCCACCCATGCTGGACCAGCACCCGCAGCTGGCCGAGCGCCACATTGGCCGCTGGTTGGGCGGGAAATCCGAGTACTTGAAAGCTTGATGTTCAAATACCGATCATGACTCTGACCGAACTCAAATACATCGTGGCGGTGGCCCGGGAAAAGCATTTTGGCAAGGCTGCCGAGGCGTGCTTTGTATCGCAACCCACACTGTCGCTGGCCATCAAAAAGCTCGAAGAAGAGCTGGAGGTCAAGCTGTTCGAGCGCAGCGCCAGCGAGGTGTCTGTCACCGCTTTGGGCGAAGAGATCGTGCGCCAGGCGCAAAGCGTTCTGGAACAAGCGGCCGAGATCAAGGAAATCGCCAAGCGCGGCAAAGACCCGCTGTCGGGCACCATGCGGCTGGGCGTGATCTACACCATTGGCCCGTACCTGCTGCCCGATTTGGTGCGCCAGATCATCACCGACCTGCCGCAAATGCCGCTGATGCTGCAAGAAAACTTCACTGTGCGCCTGCTGGAGATGCTGCGCACCGGCGAGCTCGATTGTGCGATTTTGGCTGAGCCCTTTCCCGAGTCGGGCCTGGCCGTTGCGCCGCTGTACGACGAGACCTTCATGGCGGCCTTGCCACTGAACCATCCACTGGCCCAAGAGGCGTTCATCACCCCCGAGCAGTTGAAAAACGAGACCATGTTGCTGCTGGGCGCAGGGCATTGCTTTCGTGACCATGTGCTGGAGGTGTGCCCTGAATTTGCGCGCTATGCCAGCCAGACCGAGGGCATCCGCAAGACCTTTGAGGGTTCGTCGCTGGAGACCATCAAGCACATGGTGGCCGCAGGCATGGGCGTGACGCTGGTGCCGCGCATGTCGGTACCCGAACTGAAACCTGTGATCAAGCGTTCGGGCGGGCGGCACGATGCACCCGTGCGTTACCTGCCCATCGTGGATCCTTTGGGAACCAAGCCCCCGACCCGGCGGGTGGTGCTGGCCTGGCGCCGCAGTTTTACCCGTTATGAAGCCATTGCCGCAGTTCGCAATGCCATTTATGCCTGTCCTTTGCCGGGTGTGACGCGGTTGACCTGAATTGTGAAAAGGCCTGCCCCGTTGCAGCTTGCAGAAGGTGCAGACCAGGGCATTTGGGCGAAGATAATCATCAACATGATCGACAAACTCAAGCTTTACCTGGATCTGATCCGTTGGAATCGGCCTGCGGGTTGGCTCTTGTTGTTGTGGCCTTCGTTGGCCGCTTTATGGGTGGCTGCCCAAGGCTTTCCGGGTTGGCATCTGATCATTGTCTTTACCCTGGGGACCATCCTCATGCGCAGCGCAGGGTGTTGCATCAATGATGTGGCTGACCGGGATTTTGACAAGCACGTCAAACGCACCGCCAATCGCCCAGTGACCAGTGGGCGTCTTGGAGCCCAAGAAGCTTTGAGGGTCGGTGCAGTGTTGGCGCTGTGTGCGTTTGGCTTGGTGCTCACGACAAACCGGGCCACCATCGCTTGGTCATTTGCAGCTTTGGCCGTGACCTTGGCTTACCCTTACGCCAAACGTTTTGTGGCCATGCCTCAGGCGGTGCTGGGCGTGGCTTTCAGCTTCGGCATTCCAATGGCCTTTGCTGCGGTGCAAGGTGCTGTTCCGCCATTGGCTTGGGGCTTGTTGTTGGGCAATTTGTTTTGGGTGTTGGCATACGACACCGAATACGCCATGGTGGACCGTGAAGACGACCTCAAGATAGGCATGAAGACTTCGGCCATCACCTTGGGGAACAGGGATGTACCGGCCGTTATGGGTTTTTATGGGGCTTATTTAACAAGTTGGGCGTGGCTGTTGTCCGAGATGGCTCAGCGGGCATGGTTTTGGCTGGCTTTGGCGGTTTCTTTGACCCAAGTGATTTGGCACTACTTTTTGATCCGACAGCGCAGCCGTGAGGGCTGCTTCACAGCTTTTAAGCAGAACCACTGGCTGGGCTTTTCCGTGTTTGTGGGGGTGGTTTTGGCTCACGGTTGAGCCTTGGCGGCACAACGCTCAGATCCGAAAGTCCCAGTGCTCCGAGGTGGCTCAGGCCTGACCGAATTCGTCACCCAATTCGCGTGCCCGCACTTGCGCTGCTTGCATCGCTTTCACAAAGGAAGATTTCACTTCCGAGTCATCCAGCGATGTGATGGCGGCGTAAGTGGTGCCACCTTTGGAGGTGACCCGCTGGCGCAGCACTTCGGGTGACTCTGTGGATGCCGCAGCCAAAGAAGATGCGCCAGAAAAAGTGGCCACAGCCAGTTTGTAGGCTTGCTCGGCACTCAGACCCATGCCCACACCCGCTTGTGTCATGGCTTCAAGGAAGTAAAAAACATAGGCTGGACCGGAACCCGACAAAGCAGTCACAGCATCGAGATGCGACTCTTGCTGAACCCAAAGGTACTGACCTGTGGTGCCAATGACTTGCTCTACAAGACTTTTATCCTGCGGAGTGACCGTAGGGCATGCGAACAAGGCCGTGATGCCTTGCCCAATCAAGGCCGGGGTGTTGGGCATGCAGCGAACAACGCGATCGCTGCCGGTCCAGCGACAGATGCTGTCAGTGCGTATGCCTGCCGCAACAGACAAGTGCAGCGCGCCTTGTGTGTGCAGGGAGACCGAGGAAGAGGCCTCGTGAAATACCTGGGGCTTGACTGCCCAAACCACCAAGTCTGCAAGGGCCAAAGATGGCCCAGCAGAGGGAAAGACGGAGACGCCATGGTCTTGAATCAACTTGGCTGCGGTATCGGCAAAGGGCTCAATGATGGTGATTTGTGAAGCTTGCAAGCCTTGGCGAAGCAGGCCACCAACGATGGCACTGGCCATATTGCCACCACCTATGAATGCAATATGAGAAGTTGTGCAGGACATGGCTGAGCTCCAATGGGGGGACGGCGAACACAAAACAAGGGTGTAGAACCCACAATTGTCGCCTTTTGTCAGGGCGAAAAACGAAAGGGATCAACAGCAAGGGCAATGGGTCATAGAACAAAAAGAGGGATTCGCAAAAAGGGAAAAGCTGAAATACTCCTGGACCCAAGTAAAAAAACGCACACACGACATGCCCGATGAACCTCTTTGGAGCCAAAAAAAGCATCTCAAAAAAGTTTTTTTGAAAGACACTTGCAAAGTGCATTTTTCTGAGACATAATTAAAGGCTTCGCTTTTGAAAGAGCGCAAGTATCTGCCCAAACTGAAGCATTGCGAGTGGTTCGCAATGTGAATGACGGGTCCAAGACTGATTCTTGTTTGTTGGCTTTGGGGCTGGCAGATTAAGAATACAAGTTGGGAACAAAGAAATGATCCAGACAGAAACTCGGTTGGATGTGGCCGACAACACCGGCGCAAAGTCCGTGCTATGCATCAAGGTGCTTGGCGGGTCTAAGCGTCGCTATGCAAGTGTTGGTGACATCATCAAAGTGAGCATCAAAGAAGCTGCTCCACGCGGTCGCGTCAAAAAAGGCGAAATTTACAGTGCTGTGGTTGTTCGTACAGCCAAAGGCATTCGCCGTGGCGATGGCTCCCTGATTAAATTCGATGGCAATGCAGCAGTTTTGTTGAATGCCAAATTAGAGCCTATTGGCACCCGCATCTTCGGCCCAGTCACGCGTGAATTGCGTACTGAAAAGTTCATGAAGATCGTGTCCTTGGCTCCAGAAGTACTGTAAGGACGCGCCATGAACAAGATTCGCACAGGCGATGAAATCATCGTCATCACAGGTCGGGATAAGGGTAAGCGCGGCAAGGTGACTGCCCGCGCAACCGATTCCCATGTGTTGATCGAGGGTATCAATATCGTTAAAAAGCATGCCAAGCCAAACCCCATGAAGGGCACAACTGGCGGCATCATCGAAAAGGCCATGCCGATTCACCAATCCAATGTGGCCATTTTTAATGCCGCAACGGGTAAGGCAGATCGCGTGGGCGTCAAACTGCAGGCTGACGGCAAGCGCGTACGCGTTTACAAGTCCAGCGGCGAAGAAATCAAGGTGGCTTGAGCATGGCACGTTTGCAACAAATCTTCCGCGAAAAAATCGCAGCTGACTTGACAGCCAAATTTGGTTACAAGTCGCCCATGCAGGTTCCTCGCATCACCAAGATCACCTTGAACATGGGTGTGTCTGAAGCGGTCGCTGACAAGAAAGTCATGGACCACGCAGTGAGCGACTTGACCAAGATTGCAGGCCAAAAGCCTGTGGTGACCAAGGCCAAGAAAGCGATCGCCGGCTTCAAGATCCGTGAATTGCAACCGATTGGTTGTATGGTCACCCTGCGCGGCGTTCAGATGTATGAATTCCTTGACCGTTTTGTGACTGTGGCTCTGCCGCGCGTACGTGACTTCCGCGGTATTTCTGGTCGTGCGTTTGATGGTCGTGGCAACTACAACATCGGCGTCAAAGAACAGATTATTTTCCCTGAGATTGAGTACGACAAGGTCGATGCCTTGCGGGGTCTCAACATCAGCATAACCACCACGGCCAAGACTGACGAAGAGTGCAAAGCACTTTTGACAGCTTTCCGTTTCCCCTTTAAGAACTGAGGTGTCACGTGGCTAAAGTAGCTTTGATCGAGCGCGAACTCAAGCGTGAAAAATTGGCAGCCAAGTATTCAAAAAAATACACGGAATTGAAAGCCATCGCCAACGACTTCAAGCGGAGTGATGAAGAGCGAGCAGCTGCCCGTTTGGGTCTGCAAAAGCTCCCGCGCAACGCCAACCCGACCCGCCAACGCAACCGCTGTGAAATCACCGGTCGCCCACGCGGCACGTTCCGTCAATTTGGTTTGGGTCGCGCAAAGATCCGTGAATTAGCCTTTGCAGGCCACATTCCGGGCGTGACCAAGGCCAGCTGGTAATTCGGCAGGAGAGATACAACATGAGCATGAGTGATCCTATTGCCGATCTGTTGACCCGCATCCGTAATGCACAAATGGTGTCAAAAGCCATGGTGATGGTGCCTTCATCCAAAGTGAAGGTTGCTATTGCACAAGTGCTGAAAGATGAAGGCTACATTGACGGTTTCCAAGTCAATACTGAAGGTGGCAAGTCCACTCTCGAAATTGTCCTGAAGTACTACGCTGGTCGTCCAGTGATCGAGCGCATTGAGCGCGTCAGCCGTCCAGGTCTGCGTGTGTACAAAGGCCGTGAAGACATCCCTCAAGTCCAAAATGGCTTGGGTGTCGCTATCGTCACAACACCCCAAGGTGTGATGACCGACCGCAAAGCACGTGCAGCCGGTGTCGGCGGCGAAGTGCTGTGCTATGTCGCTTAAAGGCAGGAGAGACTGAATGTCCCGAGTAGGAAAAATGCCTGTGACCATCCCCGCTGGTGTGGATGTGTCGATCAATCAAGAACAAATCAGTGTGAAAGGCACCGGTGGTCAATTGGCCATCAACGCCAACATGCTGGTGAATGTGAGCAACGAGTCTGGCAAATTGCGCTTTGCTCCAGCCAACGATTCACGTGAAGCCAATGCCATGAGTGGCACCATGCGTCAGCTGGTGAACAACATGGTCACTGGCGTGACCAAAGGCTTTGAAAAGAAGCTGAACTTGGTCGGCGTGGGTTACAAGGCTGCAGCTTCTGGTGCGAAATTGAACCTGGCTGTTGGTTATTCACACCCCGTCAATATCGACATGCCTGCAGGCATCACGGTAGCTACCCCGACTGCGACTGAAATCGTGATCAAAGGTGCTGACCGTCAGCGTGTTGGCCAAATTGCTGCTGAGATCCGTGCTGTTCGTCCACCTGAGCCTTACAAAGGTAAAGGCATCCGCTATTCGGATGAGAAGATCACGATCAAAGAGACCAAGAAGAAATAAGGAGCTGCATCATGATGACCAAGAAAGAGCAGCGACTGCGTCGTGCACGCCAAACGCGAATTCGTATTGCACAGCAAGGCGTTGCACGTTTGACAGTGAACCGCACCAACTTGCACATCTACGCCAGTGTTATTTCTGGTTGTGGTACCAAAGTGCTCGCCAGTGCGTCGAGTGCAGAAGCAGAAGTGCGTACCGCCCTGGGCGCATCGGGCAAAGGCGGCAATGCTGCTGCAGCCTCAGTGATTGGCAAGCGCATTGCTGAAAAAGCAAAGGCTGCTGGCGTTGAGAAGGTCGCCTTCGACCGCGCAGGCTTCGCTTACCACGGTCGTGTCAAGGCTTTGGCCGAAGCAGCCCGTGAAGCAGGTCTGCAGTTCTAAACGGATCGGAGTTACAAATGGCTAAATTTACAGCAAAACCGCAGAGCGACGGTCCTGAAGACGGTCTCCGCGAAAAAATGATCGCGGTCAACCGCGTGACCAAAGTGGTGAAAGGCGGCCGTATCCTCGGTTTCGCAGCCTTGACCGTGGTCGGTGACGGCGATGGCAAAGTGGGCATGGGCAAAGGCAAATCAAAAGAAGTACCTGCAGCCGTGCAAAAAGCGATGGAAGAAGCCCGTCGCAACTTGGCCAAAGTGCACCTTAAAAATGGCACGATTCACCATGCAGTTCACGGTCACCATGGCGCAGCTCGCGTCATGATGGCCCCAGCACCCAAAGGTACAGGCATTATTGCTGGTGGCCCCATGCGCGCTGTGTTCGAAGTGGTGGGTATCACTGACATCGTGGCAAAGAGCCACGGTTCGTCCAACCCTTACAACATGGTTCGTGCCACATTGGACGCCTTGTCCAATTGCACAACGGCTTCCAACGTGGCTGCCAAGCGTGGCAAGTCGGTTGAAGAGTTGTTCGGCTGAACCGGAGATCGAAGATGACGACACAATCAACCGTGAAAGTCCAATTGGTTCGCAGCCCGATTGGCACCAAAGAGTCCCACCGAGCCACAGTGCGTGGTTTGGGTTTGCGCAAGCTGAACTCAGTGAGTGAGTTGCAAGACTCACCCGCAGTGCGCGGCATGATCAACAAGATCAGCTACCTGGTCAAAGTTCTCTAAGAGGCCAATGATGGAACTCAATAGCATCAAGCCCGCAGAAGGCTCCAAACACGCGCCACGTCGCGTTGGTCGTGGAATCGGTTCAGGTTTGGGTAAAACCGCCGGCCGTGGTCACAAAGGTCAAAAATCACGTTCAGGCGGCTACCACAAGGTGGGTTTTGAAGGCGGTCAAATGCCTTTGCAACGTCGTTTGCCTAAGCGTGGTTTTAAATCGCATTTGCTGAAGTACAACGCAGAAATCACATTGACCACCTTGTCTCGTTTGGACTTGGCTGAGGTGGACGTTCTGACTTTGAAGCAAGCTGGTTTGGTTTCCCAAATGGCCAAAGTGGTCAAGGTTATCCATACTGGTGAATTGACCAAAGCAGTTAAATTGACGGGTATCGGTGCAACAGCCGCTGCAAAAGCAGCGATTGAAGCTGCTGGTGGAACCGTAGCTTGAACTTAGATTGTTGAGAACTACAGTGGCAACCAGCGCAAAATCATCAGTTAAAGCAGATAAATTCGGCGACCTGCGTCGTCGCTTGTTTTTCTTGCTTCTTGCGCTGGTCGTCTACCGTATTGGTGCACACATTCCGGTACCTGGAATTGATCCCGACCAACTGAAACAGTTGTTCAATGGACAGCAGGGCGGAATACTTAGCTTGTTCAACATGTTCTCAGGCGGTGCACTGTCTCGATTCACGATTTTTGCGCTTGGCATCATGCCTTACATCTCTGCTTCCATTGTGATGCAGTTGCTGACTTATGTTCTTCCTGCTTTTGAGCAGATGAAGAAAGAGGGTGAGGCAGGTAGAAGAAAAATCACACAGTACACGCGTTTCGGAGCATTAGGACTTGCTGTTTTCCAGTCGTTTGGTATTGCAGTCGCACTAGAGGCATCGGCAGGTTTAGTGATCAATCCAGGATTCGGCTTCAGGATGACCGCTGTGGTGAGTCTCTCTGCCGGAACCATATTTTTGATGTGGTTAGGTGAACAAATCACTGAGCGTGGTCTTGGAAACGGCATTTCTATCTTGATTTTTGCCGGTATTGCAGCAGGGTTGCCCAGCGCGTTGGGTGGGTTGTTTGAGTTGGTTCGTACAGGCGCAATGAATCCACTGGTCTCAATGTTGATTGTGGTTGTTATTGGTCTTGTCACCTACTTTGTAGTTTTTGTTGAAAGAGGCCAAAGAAAAATATTGGTCAACTACGCTCGGAGACAAGTTGGAAATAAAGTTTACGGTGGTCAATCTTCTCATTTACCCCTCAAACTTAACATGGCGGGTGTGATTCCACCAATTTTTGCTTCTTCAATCATTTTGTTGCCTGCAACAGTGATTGGTTGGTTCAGTTCAGGATCTTCCGAAAATACAGTGGTCCGGTTTTTTAAAGATGTTGCAAGTGCATTGACACCGGGGCAACCCATTTATGTCATGTTTTACGCCGCAGCCATTGTTTTCTTTTGCTTTTTCTATACGGCATTGGTTTTTAACAGCCGAGAAACAGCTGACAACTTGAAAAAAAGCGGTGCATTCATTCCTGGAATACGTCCGGGTGACCAAACCGCCAAATACATTGACAAAATACTGCTTCGACTCACGGCAGTGGGTGCGGCCTACATTACCTTTGTGTGCTTGTTACCTGAATTCTTGATTTTGAAATACAATGTTCCGTTTTATTTCGGTGGAACCTCACTCTTGATCATTGTGGTGGTCACCATGGATTTCATGGCCCAGGTGCAGAATTACCTGATGTCACAACAGTATGATTCACTGTTGAAGAAAGCAAGCTTCAAGTCTTGATGATCGATGCATTAAAAGTAAAGAACCCTGGGTCTTGTACACAGGGACGAAAAAAAATCCCCTGTATTTAAAGTTACAGGTCCAGATATGTTTAGGAGAAAAACATGAGAGTTTCAGCTTCGGTGAAAAAAATTTGCCGCAACTGCAAGGTCATTCGCCGTAAAGGTGTTGTTCGTGTGATTTGCACTGATCCACGTCACAAGCAGCGTCAAGGCTGATTGAATTAGTTTTAGAGGACGAATATGGCACGTATCGCTGGCATCAACATTCCGCCGCACAAACATGCTGAAATTGGCTTGACTGCCATTTTCGGTATTGGTCGAACCCGCGCTCGACAAATTTGCGAGGCTTCTGGCATCGCTTATTCCAAAAAGATCAAAGATCTGACGGACTCCGATTTGGAAAAAATTCGCGATCAAATCGCGGTTTTCACTATTGAAGGTGATTTGAGGCGTGAAACCACCATGAACATCAAGCGTTTGATGGACATTGGTTGCTATCGCGGTTTCCGTCACCGTCGTGGCTTGCCCATGCGTGGTCAGCGCACACGTACCAATGCACGCACTCGCAAGGGTCCGCGCAAAGGCGCTGCGGCTCTGAAGAAATAAGCAGGATTGAGAGACCACTATGGCAAAAGCACAATCAAACAGCGCATCACAACGTGTGCGCAAAAAAGTCCGCAAGAACATTGCTGACGGTATTGCACACGTTCACGCGTCGTTCAACAACACAATCATCACCATCACCGACCGCCAAGGTAATGCCTTGTCATGGGCTTCATCTGGTGGCCAAGGCTTTAAGGGTTCGCGTAAATCGACACCTTTTGCAGCTCAGGTTGCTTCGGAAGTTGCAGGTCGAGCTGCTCAAGAACAAGGCATCAAAAACCTCGACGTCGAGATCAAGGGCCCTGGCCCTGGTCGTGAGTCTTCGGTTCGTGCTTTGGGTGCATTGGGTATCCGCATCACATCGATTGCTGATGTGACACCGGTCCCGCACAACGGCTGCCGCCCACAAAAGCGTCGTCGTATTTAATTTCAAACCAAGCCCACCGCCAGGCGCTGCTTGCAACGCCTGGCTCCCGCATTTCTGATGCGGCAGTTGCATAAAAGGAAAATCAAGTGGCACGCTACCTCGGCCCCAAGGCTAAACTTTCTCGCCGTGAAGGCACCGACCTGTTCCTCAAGAGCGCTCGTCGTTCAATTGCTGACAAGTCCAAATTTGACTCCAAGCCAGGCCAGCATGGTCGTACCTCGGGTCAGAGAACATCTGACTACGGACTTCAGCTTCGCGAGAAGCAAAAAGTCAAACGCATGTATGGCATTCTGGAAAAGCAGTTCCGCCGTTATTTTGCAGAAGCAGACCGCCGCAAAGGCAACACAGGATCAAACCTGTTGTCATTGTTGGAGTGCCGCTTGGACAACGTGGTTTATCGCATGGGTTTTGGATCCACACGCGCTGAAGCTCGTCAGATGGTTTCTCACAAAGCCATTACTGTCAACGGTCAGTCGGTCAACATCCCTTCTTACCTCGTTAAGGCCGGTGATGTAATCGCTGTTCGCGAAAAGTCAAAAAAGCAAAACCGTGTGGTCGAAGCTTTGCAGTTGGCTCAACAAGTGGGAATGCCCGCTTGGGTTGAGGTGAATGCCGACAAGGCTGAAGGTACTTTTAAGAAAGTTCCTGACCGTGATGAATTCGGTGCAGACATCAACGAATCTTTGATCGTCGAACTGTATTCGCGTTAATTCCTTGTTTCAATCGTTCCCGGCGCACAAGGCATTGTGGGTCGGGTGCTTCATCAGCCTTACCGGTGTAACGAACCGGGGGTATTGAGAGGAAGTCTGAATGCAAACCAATCTGTTGAAACCCAAAGCCATCCACGTAGAGCAAGTGGCAGTCAATCGTGCCAAAGTCACTTTGGAGCCATTCGAGCGTGGGTACGGCCATACATTGGGAAATGCTTTGCGTCGTGTGTTGTTGTCCTCCATGGTGGGTTATTCCGCCACAGAAGTGACGATTGCTGGTGTTGTGCATGAATATTCGTCCATTGATGGCGTCCAAGAAGATGTTGTGAACATTTTGTTGAACCTGAAAGGGGTCGTCTTCAAGTTGCACAATCGGGATGAGGTCACTTTGAGCCTGCGCAAAGACGGTGAAGGTGCCGTGACTGCTGCAGATATCCAAACTCCACATGATGTCGAAATTGTCAACCCTGAGCATGTCATTGCCAATTTGTCACACGGTGGCAAGTTAGACATGCAAATCAAAGTTGAAAAAGGGCGTGGTTATGTCCCTGGTAGCATGCGTCGTTTTGCTGACGAGCCAACAAAAGCCCTAGGCCGCATTGTTTTGGATGCCTCATTTTCCCCGGTCAAGCGCGTCAGCTACACCGTTGAAAGTGCCCGTGTCGAACAACGAACAGATCTCGATAAATTGGTCATTGAGATCGAAACCAACGGAGCCATTTCAGCCGAAGATGCGGTTCGCTCATCTTCAAAGATTTTGGTTGAACAGCTTGCAGTTTTTGCTCAACTTGAAGGCAGTGAGTTGTCCGCATTTGATGCTCCTGCTGCTCGTGGTGGGGCTGGCAGTTTTGACCCGATTTTGCTTCGCCCGGTTGATGAACTCGAATTAACCGTTCGCTCCGCCAATTGCTTAAAAGCTGAAAATATCTATTACATCGGCGATCTGATTCAGCGAACTGAAAATGAATTGTTGAAGACTCCCAATTTGGGTCGTAAATCGTTGAATGAAATCAAGGAAGTTTTAGCTTCTCGTGGTTTGACTTTGGGTATGAAGCTCGAAGCTTGGCCGCCAGCAGGTTTGGATAAACGTTGATTTAATGAATACCCAGAGAAATTTGGGCTGTGCACAGGCAGTACCTGATACGGCTGTTTGGTTAATAAAGAAAGGTAAGCACCATGCGTCACGGACACGGTCTCCGTAAATTGAACCGCACCAGCGAGCACCGACTCGCTATGTTGCGCAACATGATGAATTCACTCATTGAGCACGAAGTCATCAAAACCACATTGCCAAAAGCCAAAGAGCTGCGTCGCGTCATTGAGCCGATGATCACTTTGGCCAAGGAAGACAACTTGTCGAATAAGCGTTTGGCTTTTAACCGCCTGCGTGACCGCGATAACGTTGTCAAATTGTTTGCCGACCTGGGTCCCCGTTTCGCTAAGCGACCCGGTGGTTACACACGCATCCTGAAAATGGGTTACCGCGTGGGTGACAACGCACCGATGGCCTTGGTTGAATTGGTCGATCGTGCTGATTCTGCTGCTGAAACAGCTGCAGAGTAAGGTATAATAAAGTCATATCGCGGGGTGGAGCAGTCTGGTAGCTCGTTGGGCTCATAACCCAAAGGTCGTTGGTTCAAATCCGGCCCCCGCAACCACAAACAAATAATATTGTTTAAAAAAACCCTCTTCTGAGGGTTTTTGTTTTTTGAAGATCAAAAAGAATAAACATCATCCAATCGATTCACGAGACCCTCGAGTGCCCAATCGATGGTCGCTAGCCTGATTTCCTCACGGTCTCCAGAAAATGTTTGAAGCTCGGAATGAATCTGTCCGTCAATGCACCATGCTATCCAAACCGTGCCGATTGGCTTTAACAAGCTACCACCGCTAGGCCCGGCAACACCAGTGACAGCAATCGAAACTGTTGAGTCTGAACGGTAAACGGCACCCAAAGCCATGGCTTTGGCCACAGGCTCACTGACAGCCCCATGCTGGTCAATCAGCGCTTCAGGTACACCGAGCATGTCTGACTTGGAACGATTTGAATAGGTCACAAACCCCCTGTCAAACCAAAGACTGGCTCCGGCTACGTCAGTGCATCTGCTGGCGATCATTCCACCCGTACAACTCTCAGCGGTAGCCAGCATCCAATGCATATGAATGAGTCGATCTGACAATTGTTGGATGAGATGATGGTTCAAAAAAATCTCCAAAGAGCAATGCATAGAAGTGTGCAAAGTGCGGCCACCAGATCATCAAAGATGATGCCAAATCCGCCTTTCCAGCCGAAACCTTTGAACAGTTGATCGGCCCAGTTCACAGGCCCAGGTTTGACAATATCAAAGAATCTAAAAAGGGCAAAAGCAGTCAATTGCTCAAAAAAACTGGTTGGCATGATCAAACAGAAAATTAACCACATGGCGAGAACTTCGTCCCAAACAATCACTCCCGGATCACTGATGCCCATGTGTTGTGCTGTCACTGTACACGCCCACCAACCGACTAAAAAAGCCATAACGATGATAAATACCTGTCCATAGATGTCCAGATAGTGATGAATGAGCAACCATGAAGCCCAAGCCCATAAACTACCGATGGTCCCGGGTGCTTTAGCAGCTAGACCTGATCCAAAACCAAAAGCAATCAAATGTGCAGGATGGGAAATCATAAAAGATGCATTCGGCTTGATGGGCGCGCAGTCTTCTGGTGTGTTTGTGGGGGAGTTCATGGTCAAGAAAAGTGATCAAAGGAATGGAATGACGTGGTCATGGGCAAACCATCAACACCCAACAAAACCAAACGCTGAGAATCGGTGATGCGACCAATGCGCGTCACGGGGGTTCCGGAGGAATTGGCTGCATGTTGTACTTGCGCAGAAGCAAACGGTGAAGCGCAGAACACCAGCTCATAGTCATCACCACCTGACAAAACACATTTCAAGGCTAAATCATGAGGGCAAGACCAAAGGGTTTTGGTGAGCATCAAGGGAGTTACAGCCGAAACATCAATCTCTGCCCCCACTTGGCTGGCTTTGAGAATGTGACCCAAATCACCCAGTAGGCCATCACTGATGTCGGCCATGGCGTTGGCAATGCCTCGAAGGGCTTGACCTAAAGCGACACGGGGCGTGGGGCATTCCATGCGGAGTCTGGCGCTGTCAAAAACAGCTTGTGGCAGACTGACCATGCCTCGAAATGCCTCAAGTGCCAAGCATGCATCCCCTAAGTGACCGCTGACATAGAGATCATCACCGACCTGCGCACCACTGCGCAAAATGCTTTGCCCATGAGGTACATCGCCCATGACGGTGATTGCAATGTTCAAGGGGCCTTGAGTCGTGTCACCGCCGATCAATTCACAACCATGCAGTTCGGATAACTGAAACAAGCCTTGAGAAAAACCATCAAGCCATGCCTCGTCTGCCCGTGGCAAAGACAGTGACAACAAAAAGGCTTGAGGCGTGGCACCGCAAGCGGCAAGGTCACTCAAATTCACAGCCAAAGATTTATGACCCAAAAGTCGCGGATTGACGGTCGACAGAAAATGACGACCTTCGACAAGCATGTCGGCAGAAAATGCAAGTTGATGGCCCGAGCGGGGAGACCATACGGCGCAATCATCTCCAATGCCCACGTCTGCTAGAACAGCGGGACGTTTGAAGTAACGTTCAATGAGGTCAAATTCACCCATGGCGAGAGCTTAACCGCAAGCAATCAGAAAATTTTCAGTGGAGTGTGCGGCCTGAAAAGCCAGCAGATGATGACTCCAGAACAAAAGTAGAAATAGGAGCATCAAAACGATGCCCATCATCAGCCACAAAAAAATAGCTACCACGCATGGTGCCACTGGGTGTGCGCAGCCGGCAACCGCTGGTGTACTGGAAGGCTTCTCCTGGACGGAGCAAGGGTTGTTGACCAACCACACCCAGACCTTTGACATCATCGCTGTGACCGCTCTCGTCCTGAATCACCCAGTGGCGAGAAATCAACTGAACGGGAACACGGCCTGTGTTGGTGACCGTGACGGTGTAGGCGAACGAAAACAAACCCTGTAATGGGTGACTTTGGTCTGCCAAGTAGTGGGGCAGCACATCAATTTGAACAGTGTAAACAGACATTCACAGATGTTAACTGCGACAATCCAAAAATGACGAAGACCTACCGCATTGCCCCTTCCATCCTCTCGGCTGATTTCGCCCGTTTGGGCGAGGAAGTCAAAAGCGTCATTGACGCCGGTGCCGACTGGATCCACTTTGATGTGATGGACAACCATTACGTGCCCAACCTGACCTTCGGGCCCATGATTTGCCAAGCGCTCAAGCCACATGCCAAAACGGCATCCGGCGTGGCAGTGCCGATCGATGTGCATCTGATGATCTCGCCAGTCGATGCGCTGGCAGCCTCTTTTGCAGAGGCTGGCGCGGATCTCATCAGTTTTCACCCCGACGCCAGCGGGCATGTGCATCGCAGCATTCAAGCCATCAAAAGTAAAGGCGTGAAGGCGGGTCTGGTCTTCAATCCGGCCGAACCCCTCGATGTACTGGAGTGGACGATCGACGAGATCGATTTGATCCTCATCATGAGCGTGAACCCCGGCTTTGGAGGACAAAGCTTTATCGAGTCGTCCTTGCGCAAAGTCGAGTTGGCGCGCCAGTGGATCGAGCGCAGTGGCCGGGACATTCGCCTGGAGGTGGACGGCGGCATCAAAGTCGACAACATCCGCCGCGTGGCCGATGCCGGGGCGGACACCTTTGTGGCTGGCAGTGCCATTTTCGGCAAACCCAATTACAAGACGGTGATCGACCAAATGCGTGTGGCTATGGCTTAATGGGGGCAGAGAGCGATGCCAACTTTGCAGGATTTAACGCAGATTGACGCCGTTATTTTTGATCTGGACGGCACCTTGGTGCACACCTTGGGTGATTTTCAGGTGGCTGTGCACCGTACCATGGCAGACTTGGACTTGCCTCCGGTGTCTGACGGACTCATTGAGCAAAGCATCGGCAAAGGCTCAGAGCACCTGATCAGCAGTCTTTTGGCACATCAAATTGCCAGACCTGAAGTCAAAGGAATGGGGCAAGCGTGTGCTGCCTTGACGGTGGACGCATTGTTCGACCGCGCCTGGCAGCGTTACCAGCACCACTACCTGGCCATTAACGGCCGGTTTGCCGATGTCTACCCCGGCGTGCAGGAGGTGCTGCAGCACTTGGCTGGTCAAGGCGTGCCAATGGCATGTTTGACCAACAAACCCTTGGCCTTTGCCGAAGCCCTGCTCAAGGACAAGGGCTTGACGCACTTTTTTGGCCCCGTTTTTGGTGGCGACAGCTTTGAGCGTAAAAAACCCGATCCTTTGCCGATTCTGAGAACCTGCGAAGCCTTGGGCAGCACTTTAACCAAGACCCTGATGGTGGGCGACTCCGTCAACGATGCCCAAGCCGCCCACGCCGCAGGGTGCCCTGTGGTGCTGGTGACCTACGGCTACAACCATGGCCAGCGCGTGCAAGACACACCTGCTGCTGCTTGGTTGGACAGCTTGGCCGATTTGCCTGCGCTATTGAAAGCGTGAGTGTCCGTACTGCGGGCTAGCCCTCGAGGCGTCCAACGGGCCTCAAGGCTTTGCTACACTTCCAAAACATGAGCCATCTCCATCATCATTCAAGCGCAGCCGGCCTGCCGAGCCATTCCACTGTGGAAGGCCGGGGAGCCTGGCCCTGGCGTCGGCCAGCCTGATCCCACACACGTGCGGCCTTACCCGCCACCCGCGCCCAGCTTCATTCGCAAGATGACTGGGCAACTGGATGAATGAAAAGCACCTCGCCCGAGGTCGCTGAGCGCTGAGGAGGCGCTAGCCTGTGATCACCGAACTTGAATTCAAAAGCCTGGCCAGCCAAGGCTATAACCGCATCCCCCTCATGCTGGAGGCCTTTGCGGACCTGGAAACTCCCCTGTCGCTTTACTTGAAGCTGGCGCACACCAAAGACAACGGCCAATACAGCTTTTTGCTGGAGTCTGTGGTGGGCGGCGAGCGGTTTGGGCGCTACAGCTTCATTGGTCTGCCCGCACGCACATTGCTGCGCGCCAGCGGTTTTGGTGCGGATGCCAAGACCGAGGTGGTGCGCGATGGTGTGGTGATTGAGACCGCGACGTGCAACCCGCTGGAATTCATCGAGGACTACCAAAAGCGATTCAAGGTCGCCCTGCGTCCGGGCTTGCCGCGATTTTGCGGTGGCTTGGCAGGCTACTTTGGCTACGATGCGGTGCGCTACATCGAGAAAAAACTCGAAAAATCCTGCCCGCCAGACACCTTGGGCACGCCCGACATCTTGCTGCTGCAATGCGAAGAGCTGGCGGTCATCGACAACCTGTCGGGCAAGCTCTACCTCATTGTTTATGCCGATCCTTCCACGCCCGAGGCCTATGTGGGCGCGAAAAAACGCCTGCGAGATTTGAAAGAACAGCTCAAGTACTCGGTCAGCGCCCCGGTCGTCAAACCCACCCAGTCCTACCCAGCCGAGCGAGACTTTGCCAAGGCCGATTACATCGCGGCTGTTGAAAAAGCCAAAGAGTTGATCGCGGGCGGCGACTTCATGCAGGTGCAAGTGGGGCAACGCATCAAGAAGCGCTACACCGAAAGCCCGCTCTCCCTGTACCGTGCGCTGCGCTCGCTCAACCCCAGTCCTTACATGTATTTCTACAACTTCGGCGACTTCCATGTGGTCGGCGCGAGTCCAGAAATTTTGGTGCGGCAGGAGAAAACCGAAGAAGGCGTCAAAGTCATCATCCGCCCCCTGGCGGGCACACGCCCACGCGGGGCGACCCCCGAAAAAGACAAGGCCGCCGAGCAAGAACTGATCAATGACCCGAAAGAGCGCGCCGAGCATGTGATGCTGATCGACCTGGCGCGCAACGACATTGGCCGCATCGCCCAAATTGGCTCGGTCAAGGTGACCGAGGCCTTTGTGGTTGAGCGCTACAGCCACGTCATGCACATCGTGAGCAACGTTGAGGGCTTGCTGAACGAAGGCATGAGCAACATGGATGTGCTCAAAGCCACCTTTCCGGCGGGCACCCTGACAGGCGCACCCAAGGTGCACGCCATGGAGTTGATCGACCAGTTCGAGCCCGTCAAGCGCGGCATTTATGGTGGGGCTTGTGGTTACATCAGTTATGCCGGCGACATGGATGTGGCCATTGCCATCCGCACCGCCGTCATCAAAGACCAAACGCTGTATGTGCAAGCCGCTGCCGGGGTGGTGGCCGATTCGGTGCCCGAGATGGAGTGGCGCGAGACCGAGCACAAGGCGAGGGCATTGTTGCGGGCCAGCGAGTTGGTGGAAGAAGGTTTGGAGTGATCATGGCGAAAAAAATCAAACTCCTGATGGTCGACAACTACGACTCTTTCACCTTCAACATCGTGCAGTATTTTGGGGAGCTGGGCGCAGAGGTCGAAGTATTTCGCAACGACGAGATCACGCTGGAGGGCATTGCCGCGCGTCAACCCGATCGCTTGGTGATCTCTCCAGGTCCTTGTTCTCCCGCAGAGGCGGGTATTTCGGTGGCGGCCATTCAGCACTTTGCAGGCCAGCTACCGATTTTGGGTGTGTGTCTGGGGCACCAAAGCATTGGTGCGGCCTTTGGCGGCAAGATCGTTCGGGCGCAAGAATTGATGCACGGCAAAACCAGTGTCATCACCACCACGCAAGAAGGCGTGTTCGCGGGCTTGCCCGAAAAATTCACCGTCAACCGCTACCACTCGCTGGCGATTGAGCGGGCCAGTTGCCCGTCGTGCCTGAAAGTCACCGCATGGACCGATGACGGCGAGATCATGGGCGTGCGCCACACCGAGCTGGACATTGAAGGCGTTCAGTTTCACCCGGAATCCATCCTCACAGAGCATGGCCACGCCATGCTCAAGAACTTTCTGGAGCGGCCATGATCGATTTACGCAGCGACACCGTCACGCAGCCTACCGCCGCCATGCGCGAAGCCATGTTGCGCGCCCCTTTGGGTGACGACGTCTTTGGCGACGACCACACGGTCAACGCCTTGCAAGAGCGCATCGCGCAAATCACCGGCAAAGAAGCAGCGCTGTTCATGCCTTCGGGCACGCAGAGCAATCTGTGCGCCCTGATGGCGCACTGTGAGCGGGGTGACGAATACATCGTGGGCCAAAACGCCCACACCTACCGCTATGAAGGCGGCGGTGCGGCCGTGCTGGGCAGCATCCAGCCGCAACCCCTCGCGCAAAACAACGTGGGCGAAATGGTGATGGCCGACATCGCCGCAGCCATCAAACCCATCGATTGTCACTTTGCCCGTACACGATTGCTGGCGCTGGAAAATACCTGGAACGGCCACGTCATGTTGCAAGACTACTTGGCACAAGCCACGGGTCTGGCCAGACAGCATGGTTTGGCTGTGCATCTGGATGGCGCACGGCTTTTCAATGCGGCCGTGTCACACGCCGAAGGCGGATCGGTCACGGCCAGCGTGCGGCGCATCGTGGACCACTTCGACAGTGTGTCCGTGTGCTTCAGCAAGGGACTGGGCGCGCCCGTGGGCTCTGCCCTGTGCGGTTCGCGCGAGTTGATCGCCAAAGCCTTGCGTTGGCGCAAAGTGCTGGGCGGTGGCTTGCGCCAGTCGGGCGTGTTGGCGGCTGCGGCTTTGCACGCACTGGACCACCATGTGGACCGCTTGGCCGATGACCATGCTTTGGCCCAGCGCCTGGCACAAGGTCTGCAGGGCATATCCGGTTTGAGCGTGCGATCAGCGCAGACCAACATCGTGTTTGTGGATGTGGCCGATGGCCGAGGCCCGGCGCTGCTGGACGATCTGAAGGCCCATGGCGTTTTGGCCACAGGGTTGATCGGCCTGCGCTTCGTGACGCACCTGGGTGTGGATGCTGCCGGCATAGACCATGCTGTCGACTGCATCCGGCGCTTCATGGCGAAGGCAGCCGAACAGACAAACCCCGCTTCAACCCGGACAAGCGTTTACTGAAGCCATGTTTGACGCGCAGCAAGTCCTGAAGTTCATGCTGGCCGGTGTGCTGCTCAACCTCACGCCCGGGCCGGATGTGCTCTACATCGTCAACCAATCCTTGAGGGGCGGTGTGCAGCGTGGACTGGTCGCCGCGTGGGGCATCACGGCGGGGTGTTTTGTGCATGTGGCTGCGGCTGCTTTGGGCTTGGGGGTCGTCCTGTCTACCTCAGCAGAAGCCTTCAACTTGATCAAGTGGGTCGGTGCGGCCTACCTGTTGTGGATGGGTGGACGTCTGTTGTGGCGCACCTGCCAAGTCCATGGCGATGGCGAGATGTCTCAGGCGCTGGTCCCGACGGTCATGGGCCATTCTGACCAGCCAAGCCGTGGACCAAGCTCCAAAGAAACGAACGGTTTACTGGCCGTGTTCTTCGGCGCGTTCGCCACCAACGCCTTGAACCCGAAAGTGGCGCTGTTTTTTCTGGCCTTTGTGCCGCAGTTCATCCCGGCGCAAGCCCCCGACCCCGCTTGGTCTTTTGTGCTCTTGGGCTGCTTGTTCAATTTGAACAGTTGGCTCGTGTGCATGGGCTGGGCTGTGGTTGCCTCTTGGCTGGCCCATAAAAGCAACTGGTTGCAGCGCAGCATGCGCCACTTAGACCGGCTGACGGGCCTGTTGTTTGTCGGCTTTGGTCTGAAGCTCGCCTTGAGTGACGCACCGTCTCACTGAATTTTTTGATAAACCCATCATCCGAGAGGAAGCCCATCATGCCCATTACCCCTCAGGAAGCGTTGCAACGCACCATCGAGCACCGCGAGATTTTTCACGATGAGATGCTCCATCTCATGCGCATGATCATGAATGGCGAGCTATCGCCTGTCATGACGGCAGCGCTCGTCACTGGCCTGCGCGTCAAAAAGGAAACCATTGGCGAGATCACCGCCGCCGCTCAAGTGATGCGCGAGTTCTCGACCAAGGTGCATGTGGCCGACCCAACCCACTTGGTGGACATTGTGGGCACAGGCGGGGATGGCGCACACACTTTCAACATCTCGACCTGCGCCATGTTTGTGGCAGCGGCTGCGGGTGCGAAAACCGCCAAACATGGCGGGCGCAGCGTCAGCAGCAAATCGGGCAGCGCGGACGTGGTCGAGGCGCTTGGCGGCAACATCCACCTGACACCTGAGCAGATCGCGCGTTCGATCGAAGAGGTGGGCATCGGCTTCATGTTCGCTCCCAACCACCATCCAGCCATGAAAAACGTGGCACCTGTGCGCAAGGAGCTGGGGGTGCGTACGATTTTTAACATCCTGGGGCCCTTGACCAACCCGGCCAGCGCGCCCAACATCCTGATGGGTGTGTTCCACTCCGACCTGGTAGGCATTCAGGTGCGTGCCCTGCAGCGCTTGGGCGCCGAGCATGCGGTGGTGGTGTACGGGCGTGACGGCATGGACGAAATCAGCCTGGGTGCGGCCACCTTGGTGGGCGAGTTGAAGAACGGCCAGATCACGGAATACGAAATACATCCGGAAGACTTTGGTTTGACCATGGCCAGCAACCGAGCCCTGAGAGTGGAAACGCCCGAGCAATCCATGGCCATGCTGCGTGGCGTGCTGGACAATGAGCCCGGCGCGGCGCGGGACATCGTCATGATCAACGCGGGCGCGGCCCTGTACGCCGCCAATGTGGCCAGCAACATCACCGATGGTCTCGTGCGAGCGCGTGTGGCCATCGAGTCAGGCGCTGCCAAAGACAAGATGGCGCAGTTTGTGGCCTTTGGCCAGATGGCGGCTTGAGCCATTTCAAAAAACGGTGCCACTGAGCCCGCACAGAAAGAACATCATGAGTGACATCCTGGACAAAATCGTCGCGGTCAAACGCGAAGAAGTGGCCGCGGCCCTGAAGCAAAAATCGCTGGCCGTGGTGCGCGCCGATGCCGAAAGCCGTGTGCTGACCCGCGACTTCGAAGGCGCGATGCGTGCCAAGATCGCTGCAGGCCAAGCAGCGGTGATCGCCGAAATCAAAAAAGCCAGCCCTTCCAAAGGCGTGTTGAGAGCCGACTTCATTGCGGCAGATATCGCACAAAGCTACGCCGAGTTCGGCGCGGCATGCCTGTCGGTGTTGACGGACAAGCAGTTCTTTCAAGGCAGTGTGGATTACCTCAAGCAAGCTCGCGCCAGTTGCGACCTGCCGGTGCTGCGCAAGGATTTCATGATCGATGCCTACCAGGTGTACGAAGCCCGCGCCATGGGGGCCGATGCCATCTTGCTCATCGCGGCTTGCCTTGACGACGCCCGCATGGCCGAGATGGAGGCGGTGGCCCGGAGCCTGGACATGGCGGTGTTGGTGGAGGTGCACGACAGAGCCGAACTCGAACGCGCCCTGAAGCTCAAAACACGTCTGGTCGGCATCAACAACCGCAACCTGAAAACCTTCGAGGTGTCCTTGCAGACCACTTTGGACATGTTGCCTGAGGTGCCGGCCGACCGCTTGCTGATCACCGAAAGCGGTATTCAAACCCCAGAAGATGTCCTGCGCATGCGTGAGGCAAAAGTCAATGCGTTCCTTGTGGGCGAGGCTTTCATGCGTGCCAGCGAGCCTGGTGAAGCGCTGGCCAAACTGTTTGATTAATGGGCCCCATGAGAGGGCAGCAAAGCCTGGGGTTTGAAGAGGTGCCTGGAGCGCCCCACCAAGTGCTGAATTGGCCAGTGGATCTTCAAGGTCTGGACGTGGGGTGGCTAAACTTGGTCGACGCCTTTCTCAAATCCGAGACGGGGTTGGCCTTGTCCAAGCGCCTGACCGATGACCTGAATGCCGGTGAGATCATTTACCCACCCGATCCGCTTCTGGCTTTGCGCCTGACCCCTTTGAGCCAGGTGCGGGTGGTGATTTTGGGTCAAGACCCGTATCATGGGCCGGGTCAGGCAGAAGGCTTGGCCTTCTCAGTGGCGCCGGGTGTTCGCCTGCCGCCCAGTTTGCGCAACATCTTCAAGGAGTTGCAGCAAAGCTTGGGTGTTTCAATGCCTGAAGATGGGTCTTTGGTGCGCTGGGCAAAACAAGGGGTCTTGTTGCTCAACACGTGTTTGACGGTACGAGCTGGACAAGCGGCCAGCCATGCCCGCTGGGGTTGGGAGGTATTGAGTGACCAGTTGGTTATCACTGCCGCCCAAAGTACAAGACCTGTGGTGTTCATGATGTGGGGCGCGCAGGCGCAGGCCAAAAAAGCTTTGATTGAACAAATCGATCATTCCGGCAGGCATTTGGTGCTGATCGCCAACCACCCCTCTCCACTGTCGGCCCTGAGAGCCCCCATCCCCTTTATCGGTTGTGGCCACTTTGAACAGGCCAATGCATTTTTGGCGCAACACGGCGAAAAAACCATCGTCTGGTGAAAATTTTGTAAACCATCTTGCGGGGTGTCACAAAAAGATGGCATAATCTAAGACTCGCTTCTGGAGGGGTGCCCGAGTGGCTAAAGGGGGCAGACTGTAAATCTGTTGGCTTACGCCTACACTGGTTCGAATCCAGTCTCCTCCACCAGCAAACTGGCTAATGCCGGAATGAGTTGAGCAATTGGAAATGGTTTCCAAGCATTGGCGTTGCATCCACTCGTGCAGCGCGATCAGTGCGGGAGTAGTTTAATGGTAGAACCTTAGCCTTCCAAGCTAATGACACGGGTTCGATTCCCGTTTCCCGCTCCAGTCAACCGGTTGAATTTGTCAGAAGTTTTTGCCCTTGTGGCTCAGTGGTAGAGCACTCCCTTGGTAAGGGAGAGGTCGCGGGTCCGATTCCCGCCAAGGGCACCAGTTTTCGGGGCGCGCAACTTCGGTCGCGTGCCCTATGTCTTGGTTGTTGACCGCTACTTTTCGGAGTCAAAGATATGGCAAAAGAGAAATTCGAACGGACCAAACCCCACGTCAACGTGGGCACCATCGGTCACGTTGACCACGGCAAGACCACCCTGACAGCCGCCATCACCACCGTGTTGGCTGCCAAGTTCGGCGGTGCTGC
>JAIXOX010000054.1 GCA_027486555.1 Comamonadaceae bacterium | reverse complement strand
GTCGTAGCCTTGGGGGTACAGCAGGCGGCGGTCCACCAGCTCGTCCAGGCTGTGCGGGGTCTGCAAATAGCCCAGCAGTTGCGCGCTGCGCTCGTCGATCTTGCTGGCAAAGCGCGCCAAATCGGCCAAAAACTGCGCCCGGTCGGTGATGACCGCTTTGTGGTGCGAGGTGGCCCAGATGCGGGCGTCCAGCTCGGCCACTTTTTTCAGGGTTTGCCGAAAGTCGCTCAGGCTGGAGGTGGCGTCGCCGTAATACGGGCCAAAGCCGCTCAGGTCGATGTCGCCAATAAAGGCCAGACCTTCACTCTCGACCACCAGGGCGCAGTGCCCCGCCGTGTGGCCCGGCAGGTGGTGGGCCCGCACGCGCACGCCTCCGCCCAGGTCCCACAGCGCGCCATCGGTGTAGCCGGTGGCGTCGGGCCGGGGCTGGTAATGGAAATCCTTTTGCACGATGGCGTGCATGGCGTCCAGCACCTCGGCGGGGTAACCATAGTGTTGGCACAGGCCGTCCCACGATTGGGCAGCGGCCAGATCGGCCTCGTGCACTTGCACGCGGGCTTGGGGCAGGCGGTGCAGTCCCGCCATGTGGTCCTCGTGCACATGGCCCAGGATGACCAGGTCCACCGTGTCCAGCTCGGGGCCGATGCGGTTGGCCACCTCGGGCGTGTCAAAGGCCACGCGCATGTCGGCCCCCTGCACGATGAGCTGGTTGCCGTCGGGGTATTTGCCCGATTTTTCGCCCAGGTGCACACGCACCGCTCCGAAATTCAACACCGACGCCATGAAGGTCCTTCCTGAACAGCGCCCCATCCAGGGCGCGACAAGCCACTATAGCCAGCGTGACAGCCCGGCGCTGGCACACGCGCTACAGTGATCCGCATGACCGATGACTTGCCCTCCCCCGCCACGCTGGCCGCCACGGCCTTGATCGACAGCGACCACCCGGACGTGATCGCTTTGGCGCGCCAGCATGCGCAAGGCGCCACCGACCGCGAACGCGCTGTGTCGCTGTACCTGGCGGTGCGCGACCAGTTCCGCTACGACCCCTACCGCATCGAGCTGTCCACCGAAGGCATGCGGGCCAGCTCGGTCATTGCCCAAGGCTCGGGTTGGTGTGTGCCCAAAGCGGCCTTGATGGCGGCGGCTTGCCGCGCCGCCGGTCTGCACGCCCGGCTGGGTTACGCCGATGTGCGCAACCACCTGAGCACCGAGCGCTTGCGCCAGACCATGCAGACCGATGTGTTCATCTGGCACGGCTATGCCGACATCTGGCTGGACGGCCAATGGGTCAAAGCCACACCCGCCTTCAACATCGAGCTGTGCGACAAGTTCGGCCTGCTGCCGCTGGAGTTTGACGGGCGAAACGATTCGATTTACCACCCGTTCGACAAGGCGGGCAACCGGCACATGGAGTACGTGAACCAGCGCGGCACCTTTGACGACATGCCACTGGCGCAGATCGTGGCGGATTTCCAAACCGTCTACAGCGGCTGGATGGCCGAAAAAGCCCCCTTGAAAGAAGCCAGCTTCGAGCAGGATGTGGCCAGAGAAACGCGATGACGCAGCGCGCACTGGTTTTGCTGGACTCGATTGCGCTGGTCAACGCCAGCCATGCAAACACAGTGATCGTGTCGGGCTCACATGGAGGTTTATCAGCCTCGCATTTCGTCACAGCGCAAACCCGCAAACCCTACGCCGTGGCCTTCAACGACGCCGGTGGCGGCAAGGACGATGCTGGCCGCGTGGCGCTGCATGAATTGCAGGCCGTGGGCGTGCTGGCCATTTTGTATGCCCACACCTCGGCGCGCATTGGCGAAGCACAAGACGGGCTGGACAACGGCGTGGTCAATGGCCTGAACGCTTTGGCGCTGGCGCAGGGCCTGCAGCTGGGCATGCGGGTGTCAGACGCGGTGCGGCACCTGGGTCAACACGGCATACGGTAAGCGCTGTGCACCTGCTTCAGTTCCTGCGCCGCTGCGGTCTTTGGCTGTGCTTTGGCTTGGGGCTGGGTACATCGGCTCAGACACAGGCTCAACCCGTGTCCGAGCTTGTGCCCGGTGCCAACGGTCTGGCGTTGAAAACCTGGGTATTTCACCCCCCACAAAAGACCCATGACACCCCCCGCCCAGTGGTAATCGCTTTACACGGGTGCGGCGGCATTTATGCCACTGTCGGCTCGCGCAAAGGCCAACTCAGTGCGCGCCATCAAGGCATGACCGATTTGTTGCTGGCGCAAGGCTACAGCGTGGTTTGGCCCGACAGCCTCACACCCAGGCAAGAAACCAGTTTGTGCGAACAAAGCATGGCCTCACGCCAAGTCAGGCAAAGCCATCGGCGCAGCGACGTTCACGCCACCTTGGCTTGGCTTGCCCAACAAGCCTGGACGGATCGCCAACGCGTGGCCTTGTTGGGCTGGTCGAATGGCGGCAGCACCGTGCTGGCCAGTTCGGACAGCCAGCAAAAAATCCCTCAGCCCAGTGTGACGCCAGACATCGCCATGGCCTTTTACCCAGGCTGCACCGACGCACTGCGGCGGGCTTATCAGCCGAGCTGGCCCGTGCACATGCTGCTGGGGGCGGCAGACGATTGGACGCCTGCCGAGCCCTGCGTAGCTTTGGGCCAGCAATCGGGCATGAGCTTCAAGCTGTACCCGGACAGCCACCACGGATTTGACAACCCAGTGGGCCAAGTTCAACACTTGCCGCGCGTACCCAATGGCCAACATCCCGGTCTGGGCGTTCACGCCGGAAGAAACCCCGTGACAGGCCCTAAGGCTTGGCAGGATGTGCTGGACTTGCTCAAGCAGCGATGGCCTGATCCTGCAGCCCCTTGAACTGCTGAGCAGCAGCGGCCAAAGGCACCGACTCAAACGCCACCCGGCTGGGTACGTCACAGGCCACCCACATGGCGGGCGGCTGGGTGTGCATGACGATGCCCGCCACGCTTTCAACGCGGCTTTCGGGCGGTACGCTGGGGTCGGGGCTGCGGCAGATGGACAAAAAGCCGTCGGACTCGTCGCGCAAAAACCGCTCCAAATCGGCCTGACCGATGGGGGTTTGCAAAGCGTGTTGACCGGCGGTGCTCAGGCGGTTGTGGCTCGACAAACCCGGGCCCATGGGGGCTTGCTCAGCCAACAGCGATTCACACACGAAGTGGTTGGTGTGCACCACCACGCCTTCGGTGGGCGTGACCTCGGCCCAGCCTGCGGGCGAAACTTCAAAGCAGGCGGCCTGGCCCTCGGCGTCGGCGCAGGGCACGTTCGAGGCCGCGCCAAAGCCCAGCCCCAGTTCCGTCTGCAAAGCATGCAAACGCTCGCGGGCGTGCGCCACAGAGCGGCAGTCGAGCAAATGCCGCAGCAGCACATGCACCGGCACGCCCACGCGAGTGCCGTCGCGGTGGGAGCGCAGGATGTTCAGCCCCAAGGCAAAGCCCGATTGGTTGATGCCGATCTTGGCCAGCATGCCGGCCTCGGTCAGGGTGGTGATGCTTTGGCCGCTCGGGCCTTGGGTGTGCAGCAGCACCAGGGCTTCGCGCTGGCGGCCCATCCAGTCCCAGTTTTGTGCGAGCCAGGCTTGGCCTGTGCGGCTGGCAGCCGCGGTCACGCCCATGGCGGTGCATTCGCCGTCTTTCAAAGCGCCATCCCAGGGCGCATCGGCCAACCAGTCGGGCAGGCCTGCAGCGCGGTTGACGGCCGAGGCGGCTTGGGCAGCTTCTTTCAGGTGCGGAGCGTCCGTCAAAAACGTGGGCGGCAAAATTTCGGTGCGGCAGTTCAGCGCCATCAAGCTGCCCAGGCTCTGGCCACTGCCTTGGGCCATGCCGCGCAGCTCGGCCATCAGATCGGCATCGACCTGCTCGATCACCGGCTCAAAGCGCATGGCACGCTCGCAAGCGCTGGCCCAGTCGATGCCGCAGGCAGCAAACAAGCGGGCATAGGTGATGACGCTGTGCTGGATGCGGTCTTGGGCTTGGCGGCCATAAATTTGGCCACGCTCATGGGCCGAGGCGGCACCCAAGGTATCGATGCAAGGGAACATGGGAAGGTCTCCAGAATTGACTTGAACTGCGGATGAACCTTCGCTTGTAGGAGCCCACCCCGTGGGCGATGGTTTCGAGACAGGTACACGCCCATCGCCCACAGGGTGGGCTCCTACAAAATCAGACCAGCGGCAGGATTTTGAGGGGGTGTCCAACGCCATCGCCGACAGCGTGACCTCCTTCGACATCGGTTCAAGGCTGAGTCTCATGCCCACGACCCGACACGTCAACCCGGACACACTGAGATTCTCCTTCGCACTGGCACCTCGGTGACTGTGGGTTGCAGGCCCTCAGGTTCATCATGAAAGGCTGTTGAACTGGAGACCCTGCCATGCGTTTGCTGATTGCGATGATGATGCACGAGACCAACACCTTCTCGCCGGTGCCCACCGACTTGCAGCGTTTTGCGCTGGGGCCGGGTGAAGCGCCGCCGCGTGGCGACGCGGCGATTGCGGCGTTTCGCGGCACAGGCACGGCCACCGGGGCGTTCATTGATTTGGCCGAGCAGGCGGGGGCCGAATTCGAGTTGGCTCTTGGTGCGCACGCCGCGCCCAGCGGGCTGGTGTTTGACGAGGCCTACGAGGCCATGAGCGAGGCGATTTTGCAGGCCGTGGCGCGTGGCGGTTTTGACGGCATCTTGCTGGACCTGCACGGCGCCATGGTGAGTCAAAGCCACGAAGATGGCGAAGGCGAGTTGCTGCGCCGCATCCGCGCCATCGACCCCAAAACGCCGATGGGCGTGGCCTACGACATGCACGCCAACGTGTACGCCGACATGGTCGAGCTGGCACAAACCGTGGCGGGCTACCAAACCTACCCGCATGTGGACATGTATGGCACCGGCCTGCGGGCTGGCTCGGCCCTGCTCAAGCTGCTGCAGGGCGAGGCCAAGCCCACCACAGCCTGGGGCCGCTTGCCGATGATTCCGCACATCATGCGGCAAAGTTCTCTGGACGAACCCAACCGATCCATCCAAGCGCGTGCCCAGCAAATGGAAAAAGAAGGCGCTTTGTGCGCCAGCGTGTTCACCGGTTTTCCGCATGCCGACATCGAAAACGCGGGCATGTCGGTGGTGGTGGTGACCGACAACGACCCGGCGCTGGCCCAGCGCCTGCGCGACGAGCTGATGCAAATGGCTTGGGACAGCCGCTCGCAATGGGTGTACGAACTGGAGCCGCTGGCCGCGTCGGTGGCCCGCGCCAAAACGCTGACCGACTATCCGGTGATGTTGCTCGACCATTACGACAACGCCGCTTCGGGCGGCACCATGGACACCACCGCCGTGCTAGCGGAGGTGCTGCGCCAGGGCTTGCGCAACGTGGCCGTGTTTGCGATTTTTGACCCGCAGGCGGTGCAAGAAGCCATTGCGGCCGGCATCGGCGCGCAGGTACGATTGCAAGTGGGCGGCAAGATGGCCATGCCGCTCATGCCGCACCGCAGCGCGCCCATTGAGTTGTCGGGCGTGGTCAAGCTGATCTCGAACGGCAAATACCGCAACAAAGGCCCGATGAGCCAAGGTGCCCGCCAGAACATGGGCCAGGCGGTGGTGATCGACACAGGCGATGTGGAGGTGGCGCTGATCTCGCGCCATGTCGAGCCCTTTGACGTGAACGCCTTGCTGTGCCTGGGCATCGACCCAACACAAAAGCATTTTGTGGTGCTCAAAAGCCGGGTGCACTGGCGCGCTGGCCTGGGGCATCTTGCCGGTGCCACGGTGGAATGCGCAGGCGCGGGGGCCTGCACATCGGACTACAGCGAGCTGCAGTTCAAAAACCTGCGGCGACCGATTTACCCGCTGGATGCAGGGGTGGGCTGGTCAAAGGCCGCGCAATAAGCGCCAGCTGTAGGCCCTGGTAGAGGCTTTTTTGCGCCGCAAAGGCGTGATCCCTCTTGCGCGGGTGGCATGGGTGAGCGCCAAACGGGCTGGAGGGGTTTTGTGAAGGCATGGGCTGGAAGTACGGGGGAAAACCAGAGCTTGACCGGCTTGGATCGCTTGCCTAGCATGACCCGTCATGACGGACGAATCCTGTCCGCCAGCGCACTTGACCGAAAGCCTTCACATGACACTGCCCACACTGGCCCTTTTTACTGGCGACCCTGCGGGCATCGGCCCTGAACTGGTCGAAAAAATGCTGCAAAACCCCTCGTGGACAACGCACGCCCGGGTGATCCTGATCGGCCAAAAAGGGTCAATCCAGGTCCCCTCCGAAGTGGTCTGGCACGACTGGTCTGGCGCCAACGCCCCTGCTTTTGAACGCGGCGTGGCCACCGCCGAGAACGGCCGCTACATGATTGAAGCGTTGGCCGCCGGGGTGGACCTGGTGACCTCTGGCCAAGCCGATGCTTTTTGTTTTGCCCCGCTGAACAAGTCTGCCCTGCGCCAAGGCGGCATGACACAAGAAGACGAACTGCGCTGGTTTGCCGAACACATGCACTACAGCGGCGTGTGCGGCGAGCTCAATGTGCTGAAAAACCTCTGGACAGCGCGGGTGACCTCGCATGTCCCCCTGAACGAAGTCTCCAGCTTGCTGAGCCCGGACAAAGTGGCCGATGCGATTCGCATGATTTCGCAGGCACTGCAGGCCTCAGGCGTCGCCAGCCCGCGCATCGCGGTGTGTGGACTCAATCCGCACAACGGCGACAACGGCAACTACGGCGACGAAGAAGGCCGCATCATCACGCCGGGTGTGCAGCAAGCCGCTGCCATGGGCTTTGCCGCCGACGGCCCCTTTCCGGCCGACACGGCCTTTGTGCGCGCCATCCGCTCGCCGGGCGGCTACGACGGCGTGGTGACCATGTACCACGACCAAGGCCAGATCGCCATGAAGCTGATGGGTTTTGAGCAAGGCGTGACGGTGCACGGCGGCCTGCCCTGCCCCATCACCACACCGGCCCATGGCACGGCGTACGACATCTCAGGTCAGGGCGTGGCCAATCCCCAAGCCATGACCAATGCATTTGAATTGGCCGCCCGCATGGCCACCTCTCGCCTTCAAAACCACACCACACATCAGGAGACATTGTCATGAAGTTGAAGAAAATTTTGATCACAGCCCTGCTGGCCACCCCTTTGCTGGGTTGGGCGCAAAGCTACCCCAACAAGCCGGTGCGCATCATGGTGGGGGCCAACGCAGGTGGCGGCACCGACATCATTGCCCGCATGCTGGCCGAAAAAATGGGCGAGGCCTTCAAAGGCTCGTTTGTGGTCGAGAACAAACCCGGTGCGTCCAACACCATTGCCGCCGACCTGACAGCCAAAGCCCCGGCCGACGGCCACACCCTGCTGGTCGCCACCAACACCGGCCAGGCCATTGCCCCGCACCTGATCAAACTCAGCTTTGACCCGATCAAGGACCTGACGCCTGTGGGCCTGATCGTCACGGTGCCCAACGTGCTGGTGGTGGGGGCTAACGTGCCTGCCAACAACGTGGCCGAACTGGTGTCTTTGATGAAAGCCAAGCCCAACGAATTCAAGTACGCATCTTCCGGCGTGGGCAGCACCCAGCACATCGCAGGCGAGGGTTTCAACCTGGCAGCGGGCGTGAAAAGCATTCATGTGCCCTACCGGGGCAGCAGCCAGGCGCACCTGGACATCATCGGCGGCAACGTGCAGATCATGTTCGACACCACCTCGTCGGCCATGGGCCAGATCAAGGCGGGCAAATTCAAGCCCCTGGCCCTGACCACGGCCACACGCAGCAGCGAGTTGCCCCAAGTGCCGACGTTGGCCGAGGCCGGTGTCAGCGGCTTCGAGATGAGCACCTGGTACGGCATGTTCGTGACCAGCGGCACCCCGCCCGAAGTGACCCAACGCCTGCAAACCGAGCTGGCCAAAATCCTGAAAATGCCCGACATCCAGACCAAGCTCAAAGGTCTGGGTGGCGAGCCGGGCAACATCACGCCCGAGCAATTTGCGCAAATGAACCGTCAGGAATTCACGCGCTTTGGCGATCTGATCAAGAAGGCCAACATCAAACTGGAGTAAGGCTGCCTCGGCCACACAAAGTGGCCACCAGGGCTTGGGCTGACGGGTCATCCAGGTCATGCCCACGCCAGACGGTGTGGGCGTCAGCCCGCACCATGAGCAAGGGGTGCTGGTATTCGGCCGGCAAGTCCTTCACGCCCGACACGTCCAGCACCCGCAGCGGCATGCCTTGCTGCTCGGCCGCTGCTTGCAGGGCCTCCAGCGCGTCGTCATGTCCTGGCTTCAAACACAGCAAGGTGTAGGCGGGGCCCAAGGCGTCGTACAGTGATTGCCCTTCACCCAACCAGAAATGCGGCGCACGGCAGCCTGGCACAGTGGACGCGGTGAAGCTGCCCATGCTGTACTCGGGCGCTTTGTCGCCGTCGTACACCATGACGGGCGACTGGTCGTAGTAGTAACCAAAGTTCAGGCCCGCGCAGCAGTATTGCTGCACGTTCAGGTCGTACAAGTTTTGGCCAAAAGCCTCGCGGGCGGCTTGCCCCTCTGGGCTGTCGTCTTCCAGGTTCAAAGGAATCTCACGGCGGCGCTGGCTCATGGCGTGTGCGTGGTTCATGGCAAAGCGCGAGACCTGCTCGGTGATCGGGTGGCGCTCTTTTTCGTAGGCCGACAAGGCTTCGGGTGCGGCCCAGCCTTCGATTTGCGCCGACAGGTGCCAAGCCAAATTGGCCGCATCGGCCAAGCCTGCGTTCATGCCGTAACCGGCGTAAGGCACCCACAGGTGCGCAGCGTCTCCAGCCAAAAAGACGCGGCCTTCGCGCAGCTTGTCACTCACCAATCGGCGGCCGATCCAGTCTTCGCGGCTCATCTGTTCGTACTCGAAATCTTCGCCCACCCCGAGGATGGTGCGGATGGCCCAGTCGCGGTCTACCGCGTCAAAGTCGGTCTCGTGGTCGCGCAGGTAGTTGTGGATGAGCCAAACCTCTTGGCCGTCGATGGCGTAAATGTTGCCGCTGCGCCGGGGGTTGACGGTGAACATGGCCCAGGCCGCCGGGGCCTGCAGGCGCGCCAGCAAACCAGGGGCTCGGATGCAGGTGCTTTGCACACGTTGCACCACCTCGTCACCCACCAGCTTGGCCCCAATGGCTTTGCGAACCGCCGAACGGCCACCATCGCAGCCCACCAAATAAGCGGCCTGAATTTGCAGCGGCGGCGCATCGGGCGTGTCCAGGTTTTGAATGCGCACGCTCACCTGACCATTGCTTTGTTCGAAGTCCAGCACTTGGTGCCGGTACAGGGTGGTGATCAAGCCTTGTTGGGCCACATGCCCCGCCAAAATCGGCTCGATGAAACGCTGGTTGATGCGGTGCGGCGGCTCGGGCGTGGGCCAGTCGCCGTCGGGGCCGCTGTGGTCGGTCAGGCGGGTGCTGCGCCCGGGAATGTGGATGCGGGCAATTTCTGGCCCCACGGTGCTGGTTCGGTACGACACGTCGTGCGGGTAATCGTCGGGCAAGCCTGCGGCGCGCAGGTCTTGGGACACGCCCAAGGCACGAAACAGCTCCATGCTGCGGGCCGAGATGTGGTTGCATTTGACATCGGGCAGCGCGCCCGCAGGCCGCATCTCGACCAAGGTGCAGGCGATGCCCCGGCGCGCCAGGCACAGCGCCAGGGTCATGCCCACAGGCCCCGCGCCCACCACCACAACGGGTGCATTCCAACTCATAACGGCACTTTCAAAGGGTCGTATTCAAACAGCCAGTCGTAGCGGCGGCGCACTTTTTCGGGCTCCCACTCGCTGCTGACATAGTCCACCGCTTTGGCGGGGTCCGACAGCTGGGGGTTGTGAAAGCGCTGGGCGTTGTCGCGCGACCGGTTGACGATGTCGGCGGTGCGCTGCCAGCGCAGTTTTTCAAAGCGGGCCAAGGCTTGTTCGGTCGGTTCATCCAAGGCCAGACAGCGCGCCATGACGGCGGCGTCTTCGATGGCCATGTTGGCGCCCTGCGCCAAAAACGGCAAGGTCGGGTGCGCGGCGTCGCCGAGCAGGCAGATGTTGCCCTGCGCCCAGCCGGTTTGCGGGGCGCGGCCGAGCAGGGCCCATTTGAAAGGTTGGTCAATGGCCGACATCAACTCGCACACATCGGCATGCCAATGGCCAAAATCTTGCAGCAACTCGGTGTGCGTGCCGCGCTCGGTCCAGGACTCGCTGCGCCAACCTTCACGTTCAATGATGCCCACCACGTTCATCAAGGCCCCGCCACGCACCGGGTAGGTGATGACGTGCGCCCCCGGGCCGACCCAATTGGTGCCAACCTGCGCCCGCAGGTGTTCAGACACGCGCTCCACAGGCACCAGCCCGCGCCAAGCCAGCAAGCCGGTGAATTGCGCTTTGTCTTCGCCCAGCAACTGCTCGCGCAGCACCGAATGCACACCGTCGGCCGCCAGCAAAGCATGGGCGCTGTGCTGCGAGCCATCGTTCAACTCGAACGTCACGCCCGCCACCGTGCTTTGGGCATTGACCACCCGAGCGTTCAAGCGAACGGGACGGTCTGAACGCGCCTCAAAGGCGTCCAGCAAGACCCGGTGCAAGTCGCCCCGGTGCACCATCCAGTAAGGCGCACCAAAACGCGCCAGGCAATCGTCGCCCAAGTCAAACAGCTTCCAGCGCTGGCCGGTGTTCCACATCCGGATTTCCTTGCCACGGGCTTGGCTGACAACGCTTAGCAAGGCCTCACCCAAACCCAGCGCCAGCAAGACACGCGAACCGTTGGGCGAGATTTGCAAACCGGCACCGAGCTCGCCCAGTTGCGAGGCTTGCTCGAACACGTCCACCTCAAAGCCCTGCTGCAACAAAGCCAGGGCTGTGGTCAAGCCCCCAATGCCCGCGCCTGCAATGGCGATGCGCTTCGCTGCGGTCATTGCGCTTTGATGTTGTTGTCTTTGGCGACCTGGGTCCACAAAGGAATTTCGGTGGCAATGGTTTTGGCAAAGTCGGCGCTGCTGCTGCCCACGGGACGGATGTCCAGCTTGGCCATGCGCTCGACCACATCAGGCAAGGCCATGATGCGGGCCATTTCTTCTTGCAAGCGCTTGACAATCGGCGCAGGCGTGCCCGCCGGGGCCAGCAAACCGCTCCAGAAATTCACTGCCAAATCGATGCCCTGCTCTTTGAGCGTGGGCACTTGTGGGTAGCTGGCCAAGCGCTGCTCGGACGTGACGGCCAAAGCGCGCAGCTTGCCCGACTTGACCAAGGCGGCAATCGGCCCCGAGTCGATCAGGGTCATTTGCACTTCTTGCGTGAGCACCGCGTTGATGGAGGGCGCGCTGCCTTGATAGGGCACGTTCAGGGCCTTGAGACCTGACTTGGCCTTGACCAGTTCCATCACCAACTGGAAAGAGGCCGAGGGGTAGGAATAGTTGGTCTTGTCGGCGTTGGCTTTGGACAAGGCGACCAACTCGTTGAAGGTTTTGGCAGGCGAGGCCTCGTTGACGGCCAGGATCATGGGGAACGAGCCCGCCAGCGAAATAGGCACCAGGTCGGTGATCGGGTTGTAGGACAGCTTGGCCACCAACGCCGGGTTGAACACGATGGGGCCGCTGGCCGCCATGAGCAAGGTGTAACCATCGGGTGCGGCTTTGACCACGAATTCGGTGCCGACTGCGGCACCCGCGCCGGGTTTGTTCTCGACCAGCACCGGTTGGCCCAAAACAGGGGCCAATTTTTCTGCGACCACGCGCGCCAGGATGTCGTTCGCGCCACCGGGCGCATACGGCACCACAATGCGTACGGCCTTGTTGGGCCAAGCTGCTTGTGCCCAAGACTGCGCCGGGGCCAATGAGGCCAAAGTTGCTGCCAACGACAAGGCGGCGGTGGCCACCAGCTTGCGGCGTGCGGGGGATGTGAGGCGGGTTGTCATGGTTTGTCTCCTGTTTGATGGGGTGTGAAAATCAAATCTTGGCCACTGAAGCCACCAACAAAGCGGCGCGGCCTTGGTCCAGCGCCTGCAAACAGCGGGCAATGGCCGCAGGCAAGTCTTCGGCGCGGGTCACGCGTTCGCCGTGTGCACCAAAGGCCTGGGCCACTTGTTCAAACTGGCGCTTTTCACCCTTCAAACGGGCCTGAAATTCGCCCGCCTGAGCAGCGGGGCCGTCGGGGTGCACGCGCAGCACGGCTTCCTTGACGGCCTGCCAGCCACCGTTGTCCAGCACCACGGTGAAGATGGGCAGGCCTTGTGCTTGCGCCACGGCATAAACCGAGGTGGGGGTCGAAAAATGGAAACCGCCGTCGCCTTCGATGTGAACAACCCGGTCGTTGGGTCGGGCCAGCTTGACGCCCAGCGCCATGCCCGCGCTGTAGCCCAAGCCCCCGCCTGCACCTCCCAGAAAACTCATGGGCTGAGTGCGCGGAATTTGCTGCAGCACCGCTGGTGAATTGCGGATGGCTTCGTTGATGACGACATCGTCGGGGCGCAGCTGCAGGCCGATTTGCGCGCAGACCCAGGCAGGGTTGAGGGCATCTTCTGTCCCCGGGTTTTGTGCGGCGGCGGCCACACGCGCCTGGCGCTGCTGGCGTTGCGCAGGCCAGCTGGCCACCCGCTCAGCGACCTTCCGGTGAAAGGTTTCGTCGGCCAGCGACAGCACAGCCTGGTGCAAATCACGTAAGGCCTGCGCGCAGTCGGCAGGCCAGCGCACATCGCTGGCAAAACCCCAGGCCGGGAAATCTTTTTTGATCGGGTCCACGTCGATGTGCACCCAGCGGGTGTCTTCGCGGGGGCGGGTTTGGTGGGGCAGCCAGGGCACGTCGATGTCCAACAGCAAGCCCCAATCGGTGTCGGGCAAAAGCGGCGTCGCATCAAAACCAAAAAAGCAAGGCGATTCGCGTGAGATGCAGAGCCAAGTGGGGCTGAACTCCACCACCCGAATGCCGCACAACTCGGCCAGCGCCTCCAAAGCCTGCACCGCTTCGGGCTTGCGCCCCAAATACGACGTGATGACCAGCGGGTTCTCGGACGCCATCAACTCGCGGGCAATCTGCAGCGTGGCCTCGGCAGGCAAGGCCCCCATGCGCACCGCGCCATAGCGGGCAGCGGGGTAAGACTTGACCTGCTCAGGCGTCCAGGGTTCGATCAAGGTCTCGCGTGGCAGGGTCAGGTACACCGGGCCCGCTGGCTCGGTGTGCATGACGCTATGGGCGCGGCGCACCACCTCTTTGGCCACCACGCCCGAGGGCAGGTTGTATTCCCACTTGACGTAAGGGCGCACCAGCGATGCGATGTCGAACGGGTCTTGCACATAGTGCACATAGTTGTCTCGGGCACCCGGCACTTCGCCGTGCAGGGCATACGGGGCTTTGCCGGCCATCAACAACACAGGCAAACGCGCGCGCATCAGGTTGTGCATGCCCATGGCCGCGTTGGCGGTGCCCGCGTCCACATGCACCATGACGCCCTGCCCTTGCCCAGTGACGGCGGCATAACCACCCGCCATGTGGATGGCCACGTTTTCATGGGGGCACAGCACCACCTCGGGCATGGCCTGGCCCTCGGCTTGCAGCCGGGCCATCTCGTCAATCAGGGTCACATGGTCGGTGCCCAGGTTGGAAAACAAATACCGGATACCGGTCTCTTGCAGACCCTCCAAAAAGTAACGTGCCGTGGTGTGTTTCGTCTTGGGCTGGGTCGAGTCGTTCATCGGCGAAGGTCAATCGTTGCAGGGCATGAACACATGCTTGGTTTCCATGAAGTCGTTCAGGCCTTCCACGCCATGCAAACGCCCAAAACCGCTTTGGCGATAGCCCCCGGTCTCGATCTCGGCAAACAAGCGGTTGTGGGCATTGACCCACACGTTGCCAAATTTGACGCGCCGGGTGATTTGACGGGCTGCTCGGTGGTCGGCAGTCCACACCGAAGCGGCCAGGCCGTAACGCGTCGCGTTAGCACGCTGCACCGCTTCGTCGTCTGAAGTGAATGTTTCGAGAGTGATCATCGGGCCAAAAATTTCGTCCTGCACAAAATGGCTGTTCAGGTCTTGCGTGGCCACGAGCGACGGCGTGATGAACGCGCCGCCGCGAGGCGTGTCAGCAGGCACATGCCCCGCCAGCAACACACGGCAGTCGGTCGCAGCCGCGCGCACTTCTTCCAGCAAGCGGGCCTGGTTGCGCTGATCGATCAAGGGGCCCATGCCCGAGCTCGGTTGGTCACCTGGTCCCACTTTGACCTGCGCCAGCGCCTGACTCAGTTGGGCAGAAAAGTCAGCGGCCACCGATTCGTGCACCAGCACCCGGCTGATGGCGGTGCACATTTGCCCCGCCATGACACAAGCACCGCCCACAATGCCTCGCACAGCAGCGCTCATGTTGGCATCGGCTCGCACGATGGCCGGCGCCTTGCCGCCTAATTCCAGCGACAGGCGAGTCAAGTTTTTGGCGGTGGACAAGGCAATTTGTTTGCCCACATGGGTCGAGCCGGTGAAGCTGATGACATCCACCTCGGGGTGCGCACACAGGTGCTGCGTGGCCACAATGTCTTGTTCAATGAAAGAGTTGACGACGCCTGCCGGAATGCGCTCGTCGGCCACCAGACAGGCCATGACCTGGGTGTGCACCAGCGCAGTCTGGTGCGCCGCCTTGATGACCACGGTGCATCCCGCAGCCAGCGCCGGGGCCAAAGAGCGCACCAGCAAAGTCACAGGCGCGTTCCAGGGCACGATGATGGCGGCCACACCGATGGCTTCGCGCTCGATGTGCGAGTAAACATCGGGCTCCATTTCGATGACGCGGCCAAAAAGGTTGCGTGCCAGCCCGGCGTAATAACGCAGCTCGGAAATGCCAGCCATGACCTCGCCTTCGGCCTCGCGCTGCAATTTGCCATTGAGCTGCACCAGGGTCTGGACGACTTGCGCCTTGTTGTGCTCCAGGCGATCGGCAAACAGGCGCAGCACGTCGGCGCGCAACTTGGGCTGTTGCGCCCAGGTGGTGGTCTCAAAGGCAGTGCGGGCACAATCGATGGCATGGTCCACCTCTTGCACGCTCGCGGCCACGAACTGGGCTGCTTTTTCGCCGGTGGCGGGGTCGATCGAGTCGCCGCGCTGTGCGGGGGCATGGTCTTTGACCCATTGGCCAAAGATGTAGTTTTCTGCGATGGGCATGGTGCAAGGCATTTCGGTGGTCAAGGGGCTGAACAAGCGCCCTCTGACAGGACGGCTTCAGACACCCCAACAAGGGTTTTCGGGGGGGCCAATCGTGCTGTTATTGGTTAGCATGCTAACGAAATCAGCAGCCTTGATGCTAACCCCCGATCGGATGCCGCCTATTGGGTCAAACCCTGAAAGCCTGGAAAGCCCCTGCCGTGACCACCTTGTACCGCCGACCCGGCTTTTTGCTCCGACGGGCCCACCAGCTGTCGGTGGGCTTGTTTGAAAATGAATGCCAAAGCCTGAAATTGACCCCGCCGCAGTTCGGCGTCTTGCACATGCTCATGCACAGCCAAGCCATGGACCAAGCCCGCTTGGCGCGGGCTTTGGGTCTGGACAAAGTGACGGTCTTGCATGTGGTGCGCGGATTGGAGACACGCGGCTGGTTGACCCGTCAGGCCAGCACCACCGACCGGCGCAAATGGACCATCGAGGTCTCGGCCTCAGGACAAGAGGCGTTTGTCCAAGCGCAACATTTGGCGCAGCAAGCTTCAGACCGGCTCTTGTCTCCCCTGTCGCAAGACGAACAAGAAGCGCTGACCCACTTGCTGGAAAAACTCTGCCAAGGTCTGGAGTCCAAGGCCCGCACCCCGTTTGAGCCAGGCCAGGCCTGAGCACAGGCGTATCGGCTTCAGGCAGCCATCAGGTAGGCATCATCGGCATTGTCCGGGCATGCATCGGCTTGCATCAGGGGGTACATGGCCTGCTTGAAGACGGGCAGCAGCGTGCCCTCGTTGAGCTCAAAAATGGCGTCTCGGCACAACTTGCCAAAGAAGTGCTCGGCTGTCAGTTCAGGGCAATGCAGCCCGACGTAATCCTGAATCTGCTGGCGATAAAAGGCCACGAATTCTGGCAGCAAGGCACTGCACAGCTCGGCATCGACCAGCCCTGCCGCATCGGGCACCGAGAGAAGCTTTAAAGGGTTTTCGTTGTAAAGGCCAAAACGGGTCCAGCCAAATTTGGGGTAACCGGTCTGGCTTCGCCAGTGTGGGTAATGGGCTTTGAAATAAGACTGCATGCACTGGTCTGTGGCCACCAGCACAAAAAGGCAAAGTATGAACTGCGGCCGATTCCCGGGATCAATGAGGGCCAGGTCTTCGTCAACCGTGGACCAATTTTTGCCGCCAAATAAAACCAGCTCCTGGTCTTGAAGAATGTCCTTCAGAACTTGGGGGACGTCCCGGAATTGCAACTTGGCAACGTCGGATTGAAAACTGCTGTTGAAGTAATTTTCGAGCGTCATGACTGGGGCCTTTTGAGGGGTTCAAACAAATTTAAAAAAGATGTGCCCGGGGCATCGGGGCCGATGAAAACCAGTTGTCATGACTTTTTTGAAAAGTCACTTCGTCAACGATTTCACAATTTTTTATATCTTAATAATCAATTTTGATTTAAAAAAGGCTGTTTAACGACTTATTACATCCTGTTTCAATTGATCCAAAAGCCGACAGCGAAGGCTCAACAAGTCAAGCACCGGCCGGGCGCTGCATCTTGCATGTGGTGGGCAAACGGGCCTGCTCGGCTGAAATTTGGCGCACCACTTTGAAGCCGTAGCCCGAGCCCTCGACGTCAAAAGGCACGCCGGGCGAGCCTTGGCGTTCCATGAGGCCCACCACCAGGGCTTGCTGAAACTGGTGGTCTTCGGCACGCATCTGGCCACCTTGCCCGGCAATGCTGACACGGGATTTTTCGAGCTGCAAGGCCACCGCCAAAGGATCGGTGTGTCCTGCTTTTTCGATGGATTGGGCCAAGGCCTCCACCATCAATTGCATGCGCACATGGACATAGTCGTCGGTCGGTTTGGAAAAGCGCTGGCGAAAGGCTTGGTAAAACGCCTCGCTGGCCTTGCCCGGCACATTGGGCAGCCAATCGGCCACCGCAATCACTCGGCCCACACCGGCCTCGCCAATGGCCGCAGGCGCGCCCAGGGCGTTGCCATAAAAGGTGTAGAACTTGCCTTCGTAGCCCGCTTCTCGCGCCGCCTTGACCAAGAGCGTCAGGTCATTGCCCCAGTTGCCGGTGATGACCGCTTGCGCCCCGCTGGCCTTGATTTTGGCGGCATAGGGCAAAAAGTCTTTCACCCGGCCCATGGGGTGCAGCTCATCGCCCACCACTTTCACATCAGGGCGTTGTTCAGCCAACTGACGTTTGGCCTCGCGCAACACGGCCTGGCCAAAGCTGTAGTCCTGGCCGATCAGGTAAACCGATTTGACGGGTTTGTCCTCGCGCAGCACTTGCATCAAAGCGGTCATGCGCATGTCGGCATGGGCGTCAAAACGGAAGTGCCAAAAGCTGCACTTTTCGTTGGTCAGCGCCGGGTCCACCGCCGAATAGTTCAAAAACAGCACGCGCTTGCCCGGTTCGCGTTCGTTGTGTTTGTTGATGGCGTCGATCAAGGCGGCCGCGTTGGCAGACGAATTGCCTTGCAAAACCACCTGAGCGCCGTCGTCGATGGCCGATTTGAGCGCCGACAAAGCTTCTTCGCTTTGGCCCTTGCTGTCGTAGCGCTCCAGCACCATGGGGCGCAGGCCCTGCGCGGTCTTGACGCCGCCGCGCGCATTGACACGTTCCACCGCCCAGGCAATGTTGCGCACCACGGCCTCGCCCGTGTTGCCAAAGGGGCCGCTCAGGCCCTCGATCAAAGCCAAGCGGATGGGTGTGGGCGACAGGGCATGGGCGGGGACACAACACAGCAACAAAGCGCAGGACAAGAGGGCGCGTCGCGAGAAAAAAGGCAATGGATGCATGGCAACAGTGGCGCGGGACCGTCACCCGGCCCACGCAAGCAAAGGGCCGAAGTTTAACCAGTCAAGGCACAGAAATTCGGGTTAACCCGCATTTGAGCCGGGCTTGTTTTGCCAGCTTTTGGGGTGACTCAAGAGGCGGCCAGCTCATGCAAAGGCCAACGCGGTTTCACATCAAAGCTGTAACGCGCCTCGGCCACCTGCGCGCCCGACTGCAAGCGCATGGCAGCGGCCATGGCGATCATGGCGCCGTTGTCGGTGCACAGGTGCAGCTCGGGGTAATGCACACGAACATGGGCTTTGGCGCAGGCAGCATTCAACTGCGCCCGCAGCTCGCGGTTGGCCCCCACGCCCCCCGCCACCACCAAACGCTTCATGCCCGAGGCCTTGAGCGCGTTCATGGATTTTTTGACCAGCACCTCCACAATCGCCGCTTGGGTAGAGGCCGCCAAATCGGCCCGCTCTGACGCGCCTTCGGTGTGGGCGGCAGGGCCAATTTTTTGGCTTTGCGTGAGCACGGCGGTCTTGAGGCCCGCAAATGAAAAATCAAAGTCGCCGCTGTGCAGCAAAGGTCGGGGCAGTTTGTAGGCCGCCGGATTGCCCCGCTCGGCCAGGCGCGACAGGCCCGGGCCACCCGGGTAAGGCAAGCCCATGAGCTTGGCCGACTTGTCAAAGGCTTCGCCTGCGGCGTCGTCAATCGTCTCGCCCAGCAGCTCGTAGCGACCCACCGCGTCCACCCGCATCAGCTGGGTGTGCCCGCCAGAAACGAGCAAGGCGATGAAGGGGAACTCGGGCGGGTCGGCGCTCAAAAAGGGCGAGAGCAAATGGCCCTCCAAGTGGTGCACGCCCAGCACCGGCTTGCCCAAGGCAGCAGCCAGCGCACAGGCCACGCCTGAGCCCACCAGCAAAGCTCCGGCCAGCCCCGGCCCACGGGTGTAGGCCACCACATCGACCTCGGCCAAAGTCGCGCCCGCCTCAGCCAGCACCTGGCGCGTGAGCGGCAGCACCCGGCGGATGTGGTCGCGGCTGGCTAACTCGGGCACCACACCGCCATAGGCCTGGTGCATCTCGATTTGGCTGTACAAGGCGTGCGACAACAAACGCGGCAAAGCCTCGCCAGTGGTCTCGACCAAGGCCACGCCGGTTTCGTCGCAAGAAGATTCGATACCCAAAATTCGCATAGCAGCGAGTTTAAGCGGGGCATGGGTGCTGACTTGGCCCTTGGCCATAATCCCTGTGGGATCGACGCCCTGGTTGCGAAACCCCGCAGTCCATCGCGACGAGGGCGTCGCTCCCAAAAAAAGCCCCCAATTAAAGCCCCAACATGACCACACTCCGACTGATTTCCTCCATGGCCACCAAGCCGCTGTTGGCCGACCTGGTGGCGCTGTACACAGCACAAGCGCCTGACGTTCAAGTGCTGGTCGAGTCGGTTGGCGGCGTCGATGCGGCCAAGCGGGTGCAAGCGGGCGAAAATTTTGACGTCGTGGTGCTGGCCAGCGACGCCATCGACAAACTTGTCGCCAGCGGCCATGTGCTGGCCGGCAGCCGCGCCGACCTGGTGCGCTCGGGCGTGGCGGTGGCCGTGCCTGTGGGCCAGCCCCTGCCCGACATCTCGACCGAAGCCGCACTCAAAGCCGCCATTCTGGCCGCACCCACGCTGGGCTATTCCACGGGCCCGAGCGGCGTGCAGCTGGCCAAACAGTTCGAGGCCTGGGGCATCGCCGACACCATCGCCCCCCGCATCGTGCAAGCCAAACCCGGCGTCCCTGTGGGTTCTTTGGTAGCGCAAGGTGAGGTGGCACTGGGCTTTCAGCAGCTGAGCGAAATGCTGGGCGTGCCGGGCATCACCATCGTCGGCGGTTTGCCGCAGGCGGTGGAGATCATCACCACCTTCTCGGGCTCGGTGGCGGCCACCAGCAGCCAAGCGGATGCCGTGCGCACCATGCTGGCATTCTGGGCATCGGCCGCTTGTGCCGACACCAAGGTGCGTCACGGCATGCAGGCGGCTTGAGCACAGCCCATTGATCTGGCCCGATGGTGTTTGCATGAACACTTGTTTGTAGGTGCGACGCCCCCGTCGCGAAAAGCCTCGCAGACCACGACCCATCGCCCCGAGGGCGGGGCTCCCACAAAATGCAGGACCATCCCCTGTAGGAGCGGCGCCCCCGTCGCGATAAGCCTCGCAGACCACCCCCCATCGCCCCGAGGGCGGGGCTCCCACAAAAGGCAGGACCATCCCCTGTAGAAGCGACGCCCCCGTCGCGATAAGCCTCGCAGACAACCACCCATCGCCCCGAGGCGGGGCTCCCACAAAAGGCAATGGACATACCCATATAACGAACGGTTAGATGGATTCCGCCACAATTCGCATAATGGGAATCAGCCACTACATCAAGGACATCGGGCGCGGCAAAGACGGCGCGCGTGCACTCAACCGCGCACAGGCCACCGACCTGATGGGCCAGATCCTCGACCAGCAGGTGAGCGACCTGGAGTTGGGCGCGTTTTGCATCGCCATGCGCATCAAGGGCGAAACGCCCGAAGAGATGGCCGGTTTTCTCGACGCCACCCATGCGCGGCTGAACAAGGTCACCATCGGCCAAACACCCACTGTGGTGCTGCCCAGCTACAACGGTGCGCGCAAGCTGCCGGTGCTCACGCCACTCTTGGCGCTGCTGCTGGCCCGCGAAGGCGTGGCTGTGGTGGTTCACGGCGCGGCCACCGAAGACAAACGCGTGAGCAGCCAAGCCGTATTTGCACACTTGGGCGTGAATGCAGCGGCCCCTGTGCGCCCTGCGGCCGCCGGGCAAGTGCAGTGCATTCCCACAGGCGATTTGCACCCCGGGCTGGAACGCCTGCTGGCCGTGCGCCGGGTGGTCGGTCTGCGCAACCCGGGTCACAGCTTGGTCAAACTCATGAACCCCTGCAATGGTCCCGCATTGGTGGTGAGCAGCTACACGCATCCCGAATATTTGCTGTCGATGTCGGCCACTTTTGCCCTGACCGGCCAGCACGCCCTGCTGCTGCGCGGCACCGAAGGCGAGAGCGTGGCCGATGCCCGCCGCACCCCGGCAATGGACGTTTTCAAAGACGGCCAAACACGGCGCGTGCAAGAGCAAAAAGAAGGCTCGCTGCTGCAAATGCCCGAACTGCCCACGACCGACGCTGCAGCAACCGCCCTTTACACCGAACAGGTGCTTCAGGGCTCGTTGCCGGTGCCCGTGGCGATTGCCATGCAAGTCGAACACATCCTGCGCGAGGTGATCCGGTGAATCCACACCTCCAAGGCCGCTGCACCCTGGTTGGCGCTGGCCCGGGCGACCCGGAGCTGCTGACCCTCAAAGCCGTCAAGGCCATTGCCAGCGCCACGGTGCTGCTGGTGGACGATCTGGTCAACGAGGCTGTGCTCGAACACGCCTCACCCAGTGCCCGCATCGTGCATGTGGGCAAGCGCGGCGGTTGCAAGAGCACGCCGCAGGCCTTCATCGACAAACTCATGATCACCGCCGTGCAAGAAGGCGAACATGTGGTGCGCCTCAAGGGCGGCGACCCGTTCATCTTTGGGCGGGGCGGCGAAGAAGTCGAAAACCTGCGCCAAGCAGGCATTGACGTGGAGATGGTCAACGGCATCACCTCGGGCCTGGCCGGCATGAGCAGCTTGGGCGCACCGCTGACGCACCGCGAGCACGCCCACGGCGTGGTGTTTGTGACCGGCCACGCCAAGCCCGGCGACAGCGGCACCGACTGGCCGCAACTGGCCGCTACGGCCCGACAAGCCAAATTGACGCTGGTGATCTACATGGGCGTGAGCAGCCTGGACACCATCCGCCAAGGTTTGCTGCAGGGCCTGCCCGCCTCAACACCCGTGGCCATCGTGCAACACGCCAGCCTGGCTGAACAACGCCAAGCCTTGACCACGCTGGGTGATCTGGTCGAGACCATGGCCCAGCAAGGCCTGCAAAGCCCCAGCATCATCGTGGTGGGGGACGTGGTGCAGGGGGCGCGGGACTGGGGCAAGCCACAAGCGCATCTGCTCCCCGTGGCATTGACCGCCTGAAACACCGCACCCGTTTAAAAATTCAAACATTTTGCAGCGGGGCATGACGAATCCCGTTCATGAACACATTAGACTTCGCCGAGCGGTACTTTTAGCCGCTTAAAGGGAGTTATACATGGGACTTTTTGATTCAATCGCAGGCCAAGTCGCCCAACAAGCCACAGCCGCCCTGTCCGGCCAAGGCGGTGCGGGTGGGGACAAAATGGTGCAAATGGTGATGGGCTTGATCAACAACCCTGAGCTGGGCGGCATCAGCGGTTTGGTCAGTGCTTTCCAGAAAAACGGCTTGGGTGACATCGTTGCTTCTTGGATTTCCAACAACACCAACTTGCCCATTTCCGCCGCGCAAATTCAATCGGTCTTGGGCCAAGGCCCCTTGCAGGATCTGGCCGCCAAAACCGGCATGTCCGCCAACGAAGTGGCCTCTAACCTGTCCGAGCACTTGCCCGGACTGGTTGACCAACTCACACCGAACGGCCAATTGCCCAGCGGCGACCTGATGGCGCAAGGCATGGGCATGCTCAAGGGCTTCATGAAGTCCTGAATTTGAACCGGTGAACGCCCCAAGGGCGTTTTGCGCTTGAATGCCACGAGCCTTCAAGCGCCAGCCCTTTACACTTCCGGCCATGAAGACATGGGATGTGGTGATTGTGGGTGCCGGGGCTGCCGGTTTGTTTTGCGCGGGCGTGGCAGGTCAGCGGGGCCTGAAGGTGCTGGTCATCGACCACAGCGACAAGATCGCCGAAAAAATCCGCATCTCGGGCGGCGGTCGCTGCAACTTCACCAACCGGCTGCTGGACGCCTCGGCCCCGCAAAAGCACTTCATCAGCCAGAACCCGCATTTTTGCCGCTCGGCCCTGTCGCGTTACACCCCACAAGACTTCATCAATTTGGTGCAAAAGCACGGCATCGCTTTTCACGAAAAGCACAAAGGCCAACTGTTTTGTGACCATTCGGCCGAAGACATCATCCGCATGTTGCTGGCCGAGTGCGCCGCAGGGGGTGTGGAAATTCGCAGCGCTTGCGCGGTTCAAACTGTCCAAGCGGTCCAAGCACCGTCTGACAACAACCCCCTCTACGTTCTGCAAACCCCACAAGGCGTTGTGCAAACCACCGCACTGGTGGTGGCCACAGGGGGTTTGTCCATTCCCAAAATCGGCGCCAGCGACTGGGGCTACCGCATCGCCAGTCAATTTGGTCTGCGCCTGGTGGAGCGCCGCCCCGGCCTGGTGCCTTTGACCTTTGACGGCGAGGCTTGGGCACCTTATGCCCAGCTGGCCGGTCTGGCGCTGCCTGTGGGCATCGAAACCGGCGAGAAAAAAAACCGCATGCACTTCGACGAAGACCTGCTGTTCACACACCGGGGCTTGTCAGGACCGGGCGTGCTGCAAATTTCCAGCTACTGGCATGAAGGCACACCGATCCGGCTGAACCTGGCACCCGAGGTGAACCTGCCCGAGCGCCTGCAAGAAGCCAAGTTGCGCTCCAAAAAACTGCTGGGCAACGAACTGGCCAGCTTGGTGCCCAGCCGCTTGGCCGAGGCCTGGGTCAGCCAAGACCCAGCCCTGCAACGCACCGCCGCCGACGTGCCCGACAAGGCCCTGAACAAACTGGCCGAAGCTTTGTCCAGCTGGTGCCTCACCCCCACGGGCAGCGAGGGCTACAAAAAAGCCGAGGTCACGCTGGGCGGGGTGGACACGCGCGATGTGTCGTCGCAAACCATGGAGTCCAAGCAACCGGGGCTTTACTTCATTGGCGAGGTGATCGACGTGACCGGCTGGCTGGGCGGCTACAACTTCCAGTGGGCCTGGGCCAGCGCCCACGCTTGTTCACAGGCTTTGGTGGACAAGCACGCTGAATAAACAAACAGCCTCTGCTGCCTGCTCGATTCGGCCCCACCCCTGTTGATTCGGCCTTTTGAAAAAGAGCTTGTCATTGCACAGGCGCAATGCATTCTTGTGGGAGCCCCGCCCCCGGGGCGATGGGCAGTGGTCTGAGAGGCTTTTCGCGACGAGGGCGTCGCTCCTACATAAAAAGCTGATTGCAAATATCGTTGGTCCGGATCAAAAAAGGCGGTAACGCCTGCAAGGAAAGGGCCTGTCATTGCACAGGCGCAATGCATTCTTGTGGGAGCCCCGCCCCCGGGGCGATGGGCAGTGGTCTGCGAGGCTTTTCGCGACGGGGGCGTCGCTCCTACAAAAAAAGCTGGTTGCAAACATCGTTGGGCCGGATCAAGCGTGGCATACCGGCCAACCTCCCTGGGTCCTGTTCATCGAACCGGCATCAAGTGGTCACCGCCTTTGGGGCAAGGACTTTGGCAGGTGCCAGGGGCTCGGCCCCTTCGTAGGCCAGCAGCACGCCTTCGCTGCGAAAGCGCATGCAAATGTCAAACATCAAATCAGAAATCAGGCCTTTGTGACCGTTGTGCAAATCGTTGATCCAGAAACTGGTCTCCAGCGTCACCTCGCTCGCAGCCACCACGGTAATCAACACATTGCCAGGTGGATCGACCAGCACGCGAGGGGAGGTCTTGAGCGACTGCAAAATCAATTCCCGTGCCCTGGGGTAGTCGGCCACGTCGGCGATTTTCAACAAAAAAGACACCCGGAAGTCGTCATTGCTCAAGGTGTGGTTTTGCAAAACGCCCTTGATCACGCTGCTGTTGGGAATGAGGCTTTCGGTGCCAACCGCATCGCGAATCACCAGGGCACGGCTGCTCATTTGCACCACCCGCCCCGTGATTTTGTCGATGGTCACGTAATCACCCACCTTCAGTGCGCGCTCCAGCAAGACGTACAAACCGCTAACGTAATTGACCACAAATTCTTGCAAGCCAAACCCCAAGCCAATGCCCATGGCCCCGGCAAAAGCGGCCAGGGTGGTCAAATTGACACCGGAGCTGACCAGCACGCCGATCAAGGTCAACGTGAAAATCCCCATGCTGAACAGCCGGGTCAAAATCAAGGCATCGTTGCCTTGAATGGTCTCCTGACTCGCATACCGCTTCAGCATATGCGCCACCAGATCGGCGATTTGGCCCGCCACCGTGAGCGCCACAACGCCCATGATCAAGCCTGTGGCGATGTTCGCCCCTTTGAAAACTTGCTCACCAACGGAAAATTCAATGGTTTGAATGAAAGCGGTGATCGGTTGGAACAAACCCAAAAAAGTGAGCACAGCCACCAACACCACCGACCATTCGATCATGTGCAAAAAGATGCGCAACACTTCGTGCGGATGCAAGACGTGGCGAAAAAACCAGCCCGCCACGCGAATGGCCAAAACCCACAAGGTCAGGGACAGCACCTCCCATAAAACCAACAAGTCAAGAACGGTCCATCCCCACAGCAAACCTGCCCCCAACAAAGCAGCCATGGAAGTTGCCGCAAACACCGCAGGCCCCATGGTCTGCAGACCGGCCATCCCCAACTGCCTGAACTTCGTTCCCCCCAACGGCATCCGACGCAGCAAGCGCCAGCGCAGCAGGTATGCCCCTGCAATGCTCAACAAACACAGCGTGCACTGCACCACAAAATTGGGCAAAGCCAGATGGAGATACGCGTGGTAAGCCATCGATTGGTAAAAACCATCGCCACTCATCACGACTTGGTCAATGCGCATGAAACTCAAACCCATGACAGCTCTGCCTTGCCTTAAAAACTGAACCGTCTGCCCAATTGCAGAAACACGTTATAGGCATCGCCAGAGCCCTTGGCAGCCCCCAGATAAATATCGCCCACTTTGCTGTCCACTGCGACAAAGAGGGTGCCGCTGTAACGGGTGCGGATCTGATCGCCCTGATTCCACGCATCGCCGGCCTCCAGTACCGTGCCCACATAGGTTCTCTGATTGAACACACCGCCGTCGGACAAACGGTACATGTAGGTGCCTTGCACATGGGCCAGATCGGTGCCTGACAACTGTCCCATGCGATAAGCCCCCATGAGCTGGAAGCCTCCCAAGAACAACTGACTGGGCGATTGGCATTTGTCACACGCCCGCGTGATTTGGTCTCGCGCCAGGTTCAATCCGGCATTCAAAATGTGGGGTCCTGATGACCGGGCCAGTTTGGCACTCAAGCGCATGCCCCTGTAGGCCGTGCCTGACAATCCCTGCTCCAGGCTGGCGTTGACGAAAAAGCCACGGGTCGGAAAACTGAGCGAATCGAGTTGGTCAATTTGCAGCTGGGTTTTGACGCCCTTGTATTTGAACAGGCTGGACTGATCCGGGGACTCTCCCAAAAAATCAAAGCGTGTGTCAAAAGTCCTGCGAATGCTGCTGGAAGTCAAACCCCATTTGATGTTGGCTTTGCGCTCGTAGTCGTACACCAATTGGGCGTCCAGCGTTTGCAATGACTGGTTGAAATAGGACAACTTTTGCGCGCTGACATCGTCCCGGTCAAGCGCTGTTCGGTAAAGCGGTAAATGGTTTCTGTCCAAGACAACACCCGTTTCCAGGCTCCATCGCGGGCTTAAGGGTTGGTAAAGCCGTGCAGCCAACTCGGACTGCGTGCCCAGTCGCGCATCAAATGAAAACTCCAAGCCCGATTCAGTCAACCAAGGCCGGCGATAGCCCAGTCCTGCAGAAAATTGCGTCACGCCCGCCAACTCGGTGGAAAAACCCAGCGTTGTTTTCATGAAGTGGGGGCTGTAAGGTTTTTCCCGCACTTGCACCACCAGGGTGTACTGATCCCCTTGCTGCTGCACCAGGCTGTAGCTGACCAAATCAAAAAAACCGCTGGTGTAAAGCTGATCAATGTAGCGCTCGGTTTTCACCGAAGAAAACTCCAACTCGAGCAAGGGCGACATGACCGACTGGATGTATTGCTGCGACACATCTTTGTTGCCCTTGGCTTGGATGGCCACAATGCGTTTTTCGCGCTGGTCAAATGACAACTGCTTGGATGCAGGCTGCGCCACAGAACGGTCCCATCCAACTTGCAGGCGCTCCCAACGGTCATTGACGGCAGCCACTGCGACCTGACCTCGGCGCACAATTTCGGCAGCACGGTTGAAATCCGCAAAGCCAACATCCTGCAGCTGTGGTGCCACCAAAATATCTTGTGGCCGGAGCAAGGCCATGTTTCTCTTTTCGTTTTGCCGAATCAGGATATCGACCATCCGATTGGCAATCACCAGCGCATGACTGGCCTGCTCTGCTTTGCCATCATCGGTGCCACCCGCCAAATAAGAGGCAATGACCACATCGGCCCCCTCCTGCAAGGCCACTTCGATGGGCAAATTGGCCACCAATCCGCCATCCACATAGGTTTCACCCTCCACCTCAACAGGCGCAAACACCGCCGGTGCGGCCATGCTGGCCCGGATGGCCAAATGCAAGGCACCCCGAACAAAGACCTTCATCTCGCCGTCACGGTAGCGGGTGGCCACCGCCCGAAAAGGAATCTTCAAGTCGTTGAAGTCAATGTGAGGCGGGACGTGGGCTGTCAAATCCTGCAGCAAGGCCAGAAAGCGCTGACCATCGCTGACGCCACGGGCAAAACTGGGACCGCCATTTTTGATGCCAAACTCCAACTCCACCGGGTACTTTTGTTGGTAAGCCCGTGTGCGTGAAGGCAATTCGAGCCGGTTGAGTTGGTCCAGCGCCACTTTGGACGGGTCCAGCCCACCCACCACGCGCTCAATATCGTCGGTGGACAAGCCACTGGCATACAAACCACCAATCACAGCCCCCATGCTGGTGCCCACAATCCGGGCAATCGGAATGCGGTCTTGTTCCAACTTGCGCAAAACCGCCAAATGCGCAAACCCTTTGGCCCCACCACCGGCCAAAACCACCACGACCGCAGCTGGCTGTGCAGGACGCTGGTCCTGCGCCTGGGCTTTCGACAAGCCAGGGGCCATGAGGTACCCCACCAACACAAGCACCAAAAGCCAATATCTTGTAAGCATTTGAAGGGACATGGGCTTGTGCGTGGAGTTAGAAATTATTATTTTAACCAGCGTGTCAGTCACCGACACCTGAGAAAAAGGCCCGCATCTTGGGAAGCGGGCCTCCAAACCAAGCAGGCCAATCAGGGCCTACGCGATGATCAGAAACGGTAACCAGCCGTCAGGGAGACGCCCTGGACCTTGCTCTTGCCTTCTGTGTTGTAGCGTGTGACGTCCAGACCCACATAAGTGGTCTTGTTCAGGTTGTAGTTCATGCCCAAACCGTAAGAGAAGGAATTGTCTGTGGTCTCGGTTTTTTCGCTCATATTGCCCGCCACCACGGTGGCACGCAGGTTCATGCGGGCAAAACCGGCACGGCCAAACACTTCGATCTCAGGGGTCAGGTGGGTGTGCGCACGCAGGTAAGCCCCCATGAAGTTGCTCACTTTGACGGTGGACTTGACATTGATTTTGTTGATGACCACCGTCTTGGAGTCATCACCCAAACCCGTGCCCAACATGCCTTCAACCGACAAGTTAGGGTGGATTTTTTGACCCAGAACCACACGCATGCCGTTCACGTCGTAAGCGGCTTTGGATTGAGCACCGTCATCAAGGTCCACTTTGATGGGGGAAAAGGCCAATTCACCGTACAAACCCGAACCCTGCCCCTTTTGTTGAGCTTGCACAGCAGCGGATGCGGCCAACACCAATGTCAGACCGACAATTTTCATAAAATTAGTCATTTTGAATGTTAAATAAAGTTGAAATAGTCAATAATGTAAACAATTATCGGTTCGTCATGGCAAAAGTTACAAAGATTTTCAGCCACGCAAAGACATACCGCGCCAAGCACACGCGAGGCCGACTCGTCCAAACATAAGGCTATAATTACAGGCTTTGCTGGCAAACCCCCGTCTGCCAAATACTAGTTCGTGACGGGGATCCGCCGAAACTGAGTTTCAAGGGCCCGATCTCCCTTGCTTGCGCAGCCGGCACATTTTTGGAAACTTTGATTCAATGACCACCATCCGCGTGAAAGAAAACGAGCCGTTCGACGTTGCCCTGCGTCGCTTCAAGCGCACCATCGAAAAGCTCGGCCTGTTGACCGACCTGCGTGCCCGCGAGTTCTACGAAAAGCCCACCACAGAGCGCAAGCGCAAGAAGTCGGCTGCCGTCAAGCGTCACTACAAGCGCGTTCGCAGCATGCAGTTGCCCAAGAAGATGTATTGATCTTCCGCTTTGTTTGACCTGCAAAGGTCTGCAAACAAGCCCGCTGGAGGACGCTCAGGCGGGCTTTGTTGTATCTAATTTCCTTTTTTCAATTGCCATTCTCGGAGCCTCTCATGAGCCTGAAAGAACAAATCACCGAAGACATGAAAACCGCCATGCGCGCCAAAGACGCTGAGCGTCTGGGCACCATCCGCTTATTGCTGTCGGCCATGAAGCAAAAAGAAGTGGACGAGCGCATCGAGTTGGACGATGTCGCCGTGGTGGCCATCGTGGACAAACTCATCAAGCAGCGCAAGGACTCGATCGCCGCCTTTGAACAAGCAGCACGCCAGGACTTGGCCGACAAAGAAAAAGCCGAAATGGCTGTTTTGGTGGGCTACCTGCCAGCACGCATGTCGAACGAAGAAGTCACTGCGGCTGTTCAGGCCATCGTGGCCGATTTAGGTGCCAAGGGCCCCGGCGACATGGGCAAGGTGATGGGCGCCGTAAAAACCCAACTGGCAGGCAAGGCCGACATGGGTCAAGTGTCGGCTGCGGTGAAGGCGGCTCTGGCGGGTTGAGCCGGGATTCATTCGGCCAAGCTGAGGGCACTGTCTTTCAGGCAGCCGATGAAGATGCTTTGTTGCGTTTTCAGTCGTTCCTCGCGCAGACGAAAACAGCACATCGGCCCACTGAGCAACTTGGCGGGTGCACGCAGTGCCTGCAGCTGCGCAGTGGCTTCAAACTGCTTGGCCTGCTGATGGGCAATGGCCCACAGCATCGGGGTTTGACCGATCAGACTGAGGGCGAGTAAAGACGAGTCGGTTTGCACATCCGGCCCCTGCCCCAAGCGATCGCCGTTGCGGTGGACCGACAGCATTCGGTCAATTTTGGGACGCAATGGGGTGTGGGGCGGCGGCAGCACCCAAGCCTCTTGCGCCAGATCCACCCATGAGAGTTTCTTTTTTTTGTGCAAGCGGTGACCCAACCCTGCCAGGATGGTGCTGTGCTCCTCGTACAAGGGTGTGACCTCCACCAGGTTCAAATCAACACGCAATTCGGCGTGCGCCAGCATGAGGTCAATGCGGCCATCCAGCAACTGCTCATAAAGCATTTCCAGTGGCTGCATCTGGGTGATGAGCAGCACCTCTGGCAAGAGCTCACGCGAACGCGCCATGGCCCGGGCCAAGACCTCATGCGAAAAAGCAGCCAGCACGCCGACACGCATCTCCGCGCTGACACCACCGGACAAGCCCAGCAAGTCCTCCTCTGCCAGATCGATCTCGGCCAGCACGCGGTGAGCGTGCTGAATGAGGCTCAAACCCGCCACAGTGGGCACCATGCGCTTGGTGGTGCGCTGAAACAAAATCACCTGCAACTGGTCCTCCAGCTGCGCAAGCGCCCTTGAGGCAGCCGGTTGGGTGGAGTGCAGGATGTCTGCACACCGACTCAAGTTGAGCTCGCGTCCCAGAATGCTCACCAAGCGCAATTGCTTGAGCGTCAGCACCCGTTGTAAATTCAAAGCCATGACCAATCATACCCATTCAGGTATGAATAGACCGACATTATTCATTTGTCACGCCGCAAGGGACTTTGAATAATGGCCAGCAGTCCAACACTGTTTTGACGTCAACCTACACCATTCAGGAGACCATCGACCATGCCAACCCTTCCGGTTTCTCGACGTGCGGCCCACACTTTTTTGGCCAGCCTGCTGCTGACGCTGGGCTTTGCCGCCACGGCACAAAACTACCCGAGCAAAACCATCCGCATGGTCGTTCCTTGGCCCCCTGGCACGCCGGCCGATGTGTCCGGTCGCATGGTGGCCGAAAAAATGAGCACCGCTTTGGGCCAACCCATCGTGGTGGACAACAAGCCCGGGGCAGCAGGCACCATTGGCATGGCCGATGCATTGCGCCAGCCTGCCGACGGACACACCCTTTATCTGCTGTCCTCGGCTTCCCTGGTGGCACCGCTGCTGTTTCCGGCGCAGTCCATCCAGTTCAACCAGCTGGAACCGGTGGGCCACATGGCCTGGAGTTACAACGTGCTGGTGGCCCCGATCACCAGCACGCTGAAAGGCCCCGCAGACATTGTTCAAACGGCCAAGGCCAAACCTGGCACTTTGAGTTTTGCTTCCGGCGGCAATGGCACACCAGCGCATCTGGCAGGCGAACTGTTTAAACAACAAACGGGGTCCGTGACCACCCATGTGCCCTACAACCAGTTTGGCATGGCCATTGGAGACCTTATTGCCGACCGCACCAACTTCATGTTTTTGACGGCCTCAGCCGCCATCCCGCAAATACAAGGCGGCAAACTCAAGGCCATGGCCGTCACGGGTGCCAAACGCTTGCCTGCCCTCAAAGAGGTGCCCACCATGGCCGAGCAAGGCTTTGCTGACTTCGTGCTGCGTTCCTTCGACGGGATGATGGTCAAGGTCGGGACCCCCAAGGAAGTGGTGGAGCGCCTGAACACCGAACTGAACAAAGCCTTGAATCTGCCCGAGGTGCGCGAACGCCTGGGGGCCTTGGCACTGGAGACCGAGCCCATGAGCGGCGGTCAATTTAGTGCCGTGATTGCCTCTGAAACCGAAAAGTGGCAACGCATCGGACGCGCTGCCCAGATCAAGGCCGATTGAATGCGCACCACGGACACCTCGTGTGACATCGTCATTGTTGGGGCTGGCTCGGCTGGCTGCACCCTGGCTGCCCGGCTGAGCGAAGACCCGAACCTTCAGGTCACTTTGATCGAAGCCGGCACGCCCTCCAAATACCCATGGCTGAGCATTCCCATCGGTTACTTCAAAACCGTTGGCAACCCGGCACACGATTGGCAATTTGAAACACAGCCCGAAGCCGGCATGGCCGATCGGCGCTTGCCCTGGCCCCGGGGCAAGGGCCCGGGGGGCTCCAGCCTGATCAACGGCATGTTGTATCTGCGCGGCCACCAACAAGACTATGACCGTTGGCAAGACTTGGGCAACCCGGGCTGGTCTTGGGCCGATGTGTTGCCCTATTTCCAGCGGGCCATGAACACCGATCGTCCCCATCCCGGCGATGGCCAGGAGGGGCCTTTGTGGGTTTCTGAAGTGCCCCATGATCCCTTGTCCGATGCGTTTGTTGCGGCCGCTGCGCAATGCGGCATCCCGCCGACGGCCGACTTCAATGGCGGTGACAACTCGGGTGCAGGCTACTTTCGCATGAACACCCGCCACGGCCAACGCATGAGCACCGAGCGGGCTTATTTGCGGCGCGCCATGCAACGCCCCAACTTGCAGGTCATCAGCGGTGCGCAGGTCACCCGCATCCTGATGCAGGGCACACGGGCACAAGGCGTGAGCTGGCTGCAAAACGGGCACAGCCACAGCCTGCATGCCCGGCATGAAGTGGTGCTTTGCGCAGGTGCCATCCAGTCACCGCAACTCTTGCAGCTGTCCGGCATGGGCCCAAGCGCCTTGCTGGCCAAGCACCAAATTGCACCGGTCGTCGATTTGCCGGGCGTGGGCGAGAACCTGCAAGACCATTTGCAAGTGCGCCCGTCCTTTCGCTGCCAAGGGGTGGAGACCCTCAACGATGTGGCCAACAGCCGTTGGCGCAGTGCCCGCGACTTTTTGCGTTACCAACTCACCCGCACGGGGTCTCTGGCCACCGGGGTTTACCGGGCTGGCGCGTTTTTGTCAGTGGACAATGCCCAGGAGCCCCACTGGCCCAATGTGCAGATCCATTTCGGCCTGGTCAGCTTTGATCGCCCCCACCAACCGCCTCACCCCTTTCCGGGCATCACACTGTCGGCCTGCATTTTGCGGCCCGAAAGTCGGGGGCGAATCCAGCTTCGCAGCGCCGACCCCCTGGCCGCTCCCGAGATCCAGGCCAATTACCTGAGCGCCGAAAACGACCAACGGCTGGCCGTGCAGATGGTGCGCAAAATGCGCGAAATCGCCAGCCAGTCACCGCTGTCCGACATCATCGTGCAAGAGCATGAACCCGGCGCACCAACCCAAAGTGATGCCGATCTGCTCGATTGGGTGCGCCGCCGCGCGGGCAGCATTTTTCACCCGGTGGGCACCTGCGCCATGGGCCCGGAAAGCGACCCGATGGCGGTGGTCGATGCCCGGCTGCGGGTGCACGGTGTGCAAGGTCTGCGTGTGGTGGATGGCGCGGTCATGCCGCGCATCGTGTCAGGCAACACCAACGCGCCCATCATCATGCTGGCCGAAAAAGCCGCTGACCTGATCCGCGCGGACTTGCGGGCTTAATCGGCCAAGGGCGTTGATTTCCAATGGGCGCGGCTGCCACCCAGCTTGCGTCCGGTGGCCCCTTCGGGCTTGTGTCTTTGGGCCACGGCCAACGCGCGCGCACGCAGACGATGCATGGCCCGTGCCAGGGCCTCACGTTCGTCGCTGCTCAGGTCTTGCATGACCTCGTTGTGCACCTGAACCACGCGGGGAAAAATTTGCCGGTACAACTGCATGCCGGCCTCCGTCAGTTGAACCCTCGCCTTGCGGCCGTCGCCGGGCACGGGCTGGCGGTCCACCAAGCCCTTGGTCATCAGGCCGCGCAAAGTTTTGGAGGCTTGCGATCGGTCTACCGTGGTGCGGGCCGCCAGGTCCGAAGGTGACATGCCCCCAAGTTCAGCCAACATCGCCGCAAACTGCCACTCCTCGCGGGTGATGCCGTACTCGTTTTCGCAAATGCGGGTCACCAATGAACCGCTGATGCCCAGGAATTCGTGCAGCTGAAAATTGAGCAGATCGAAGATCGACTGCGGATTTTCAAAATGGGGCAGCGGGTCAGAGGCCGCCAGGGATGACTTGGGAAAACCCATGGTTTCAACAACCTGTCTACGGGAAAGACCTGAGGATAATGGATTTTTTCCATTACCCCCTTGGTGCCTATGCTCGGGGGTATGAATCCCAACAGCATCGATATCCGCAGCGCCAACGCGCAGCACATGTACCACCCCATGATCGACCCCAAGGCGGTGCAGGCTTCGCCGCCCTTGATCATTGACCGGGGCGAAGGCGTCTACGTCTACGACATCGACGGCAAGCGCTACCTGGACACGGTGGCCTCCCTGTGGAACGTGAACGTGGGGCACAACCGGCCCGAGGTCATCAACGCCATCAAGGCCCAGCTGGACAAGCTGGCCTACTACTCCACCTTTCAGAACACGTCCAACCCGCCCGCCATCGAACTGTCGGCGCGGCTGATGCGCATGTTCGCACCAGAAAAAATGAACAAGGTGTTCTTTTCCTCCGGTGGCTCAGACGCGGTGGAAACCGCGCTCAAGCTGGCGCGCCAATACTGGAAGCTGAACGGCCAGCCCGATCGTCACCAGTTCATATCGCTCAAGTGGGGCTACCACGGCGTGCACTTTGGCGGGGCATCGATCAACGGCAACCCGATGTTTCGCAGCGCCTACGAGCCCCTGCTGCCGGGCTGCCACTTGGCCGAAACGCCCTACACCTACCGCAATCCCTGGAACGAAACCGACCCGGCCAAGCTTTCTCAGCTGTGCCTGGACCAATTGGCCCAGCTGATCGAGCAAGTTGGGGCGCACAACATCGCTGCCTTGGTGGCCGAGCCGGTGCAAGGCGCAGGCGGCGTGATCGTGCCGCACGAGAGCTACTGGCCGGGCCTGCGTCAACTGCTCGACCAGCACGGCATCTTGCTGATCAGCGACGAGATCGTGACCGGCTTTGGCCGCATTGGCGCCATGTGCGGTGCGCGCGCATGGGGCGTGGCCCCCGACATCATGGCCATGGCCAAGGGCATCAATTCGGGTTATGTGCCTTTGGGTGCCACGCTCATCAACGAGCGCGTGGCCAGCGCTTGGAATCAGCCCGGCGTGCCCGCTGCGCTGATGCACGGCTACACCTATTCAGGCCATGCGCTAGCGTGCGCTGCGGCCAACGCGAATCTGGACATCGTGGCCAGCGAAGACCTGCCCGGCAACGCCAGCCGCGTGGGGGCTTACATGCAAGACAAGTTGCAAGAGTTGATGCATTACGCCCATGTGGGTGAAGTCCGCGGCAAAGGCATGATGGCCGCCGTGGAGCTGGTGACCGACAAGGCCAGCAAAGCCATGCTCATGCCGCCCTCGCCTTACATCCAGACGTTGGTGGGCACGGCCCGCCACGCGGGTGCCATCATCCGCGTGCAAGGCAACCGCCTTATCCTATCGCCGCCCCTGGTCTTTACGCGCCAGGATGTGGACGAGACCCTGCGCATCTTGCACATCGCGTTCTCTGCCGCAGAAAAAGTTTGATTTCACTTCACCCAACCATCAGGAGACTCACATGAACCACCGCATCCGTTTGATCACCCTCGCCGCCCTGGCCGCTGCTGCTGCCCTGCCCGCCATGGCGCAGGACAAATGGCCCAGCAAGCCCATCGAGATCATCTACCCCTACCCACCGGGCAACGACATGGACGTGGTGACCCGCCTGGTCGCAGAGGGCATGAGCAAGCGCCTGGGCGTACCGGTGCAGGTGATCAACAAGCCCGGCGGCGGTGGTGTGGTGGGCTTTGCCGAGATGACCCGCGCCAAACCCGATGGCTACACCATTGGTACCTGGACGCCTGGCCCCGGCATCTCGCAGATCGTGGCAGGAAACACACCCTACAAAATCAGCGACTACCAGTCGGTGGGCGGCATGCTGATCAACGACTTCGTGCTGGCTGCGCGTGGCGACATTCCGGCCACCAACCTCAAGGAATTCGCCGCCTGGGCCAAGAAAAGCGGCAAGCCCGTGGTGATTGGCAGCTATGCGCCCGCCGCCGTGCCAGCGCTGATCGCTGCCAAGATTGCCAAGAAAGACGGCTGGGCCTACAAGGTGGTGGCTTTCCCCAACCCCAGTGCCAAAGAGTTGGTGGCGGGCGATGCCGATGTGACCACCGCCGGTGCCGAAGGCGCCATGTCGTATGCCAAGGCTGGGCAAATCAAGATCCTGTCGGCCTGGGGCCCCCAGCGCAACCCCGTGTTCCCGAACGCCGCCACACCTGCCGAAGAAGGCTATGGCGACTTGTACACCTGGGGCGGCATGGCCGCACCGGTGGGCGTGCCCAAGGACATCATCAACAAGCTCTCGAGCGTGATGATGGAATCGCTCAAAGACAAGGCCGTGCAAGACCAATTCAAGAAAGCCGGCATCCCAGCCTTCCCCATGACCGCTGACCAGATGAGCAAGCGCGTGACCGAAGACACCAAGTGGATTGGCGATCTGATGACCGAACTGGGTATGACCAAGAAGTGACGATGCAACCCGAGTCAAGCCTTCGCGGTTGGTCCTGGGACCGGGTTTTGTTGCTGGTGTTGGCCGTGCTGGCGGGGGGCCTGGCGCTGGCCAGCCGTTCGCTCATCGTACCTTACCCCCAAGCAGCGGCTTGGTTCGAATCGGCGGCATTTTTTCCGTTGTTGGCCCTGGGGTTGATGGCCCTGGCGGGTGTGGTGGAGGTCTTCAATCGTCGACGCGCCATCGAACTCAAGGACTCTGAAGAGCTCGACTCCAGCCAGGCCCGCATGGGCCTGGCCTGGGCCATGCTGGGCCTGTTTGGCCTGTACATGCTGGCCGTGCCCTGGCTGGGTTACCTGAGCAGCACCGTGCTATTCCTGATAGCCAGCAGCCGGGTGCTGGGCTTTGCCTGGCGCACCACTTGGGCGCTGAGCCTGCCCTTGGCGCTGGTCATGTGGTGGGTGTTTCTGAAACTCCTCAAAGTCCACTTCGGACACGGCTGGTTGATCTGAGCATGGAATTCTTTGAAAGCTTGTCGCAGGGTTTTGCGGCACTGGGCACTTTGCAGATCGTGCTGTCCCTATTGATGGGCTCGGCCCTGGGCATTGTGGTGGGCGTGCTGCCTGGTGTGGGGCCGGGTGTGACGATTGCGGTGCTGCTGCCCTTCACTTACGGCATGGCACCGCTGGCGGGCATTTCTTTGCTGTTGGGGGTCTATTGCGGGGCCTTTTACGGCGGCGCGGTCACCTCGATCCTGATCCGCACGCCGGGCGAAGCCTCGTCCATCATGACCATGTTTGATGGCTACCCCATGGCCCGCAACGGTCAAGCGCAGAGGGCCTTGTCGTTGGCCTTCATGTCGGCCTTCATTGGCGGCATCGTCAGCGCCTTGCTGCTCGGCCTGGCGGCCCGACCGCTGGCCGGTTTTGCGGCCAAATTTGGCGCCCCGGAAAGCGTGATGGCCATCTTGCTGGCCAGCCTGTGTGTGGGCAAAGCCTATCAACGCCAGTTTGCCTCGGCCATGATGATGATGTGCTTGGGGTTCTTCCTGGCCACCGTGGGCATAGACCCCAACTCCAACGAACAACGCTACACGCTGGGCATCCCCGCCTTGCTCAGCGGCATCCCTCTGGTGCCGGTGGCGGTGGGCATGTTCGGCATGGCGCAGGCTTTGGTCATGGTCAGCTCGCCCGTGCCCACGTTTGACCCTTCGTTGATTGGCCGTGCAGGCGTCTCTTGGCGGGCCTTTCTGGAGCCCTTTAAATACCCCAAAACCCTGGGCAAAGGCTTGTTCCTGGGCTCGGCCATCGGTGTCTTGCCCGCTGTGGGTGCGGCCCTGTCCACCTCGCTGGCTTACTTTTGGGCGCAACGAGGTGCCAAAGATCCCACACCCTTTGGCGAAGGCAACCCCGAGGGCATTGTGGCCGCCGAGAGCGCCAACAACTCAAACTCGGGCGGTGCCATGATCACGGTGCTGACGCTGGGCATTCCGGGCGATGCCATCACCGCCATCATCATGGGGGTGTTTGTGGTGCACGGCATCGTGCCGGGCCCGTCGCTGTTCATGGACCGCCCCGAAATCATCAACGGCGTGCTGTCGGCCTTGCTGGTCATCAACGTGGTCATCCTGATTTTGCTCGTGGTGTGCGTCAAACCTCTGGCCCATCTGGCTTATGTGAACCCACGCATCCTGGGCCTGGCCATTTTGGCGCTGTGCTTTGTGGGGGCCTACTCGGCGGCCAACTCCATGTATTACGTGCTGATTGCCACCGTGTTCGGCGTCTTCGGACTGGTGTGTGCACGGGCCAATATCCCCACCATTCCGCTCATTTTGGGCATGGTCATGGGCGACACGTTGGAGTCAACATTGCGCCAAGCGCTGGGCCGCAGCGACGGCTCCTTGATGCCCTTCATCGAACGCCCGATCTCGGCGAGCATCCTGGCCGTCATGGTTCTGATGTTGGCCTGGCCTTGGCTATCCCGCGTGTTGATCAAAAGCAAAGACTGAAATTCCTGATGACTACCACCACCGCCTTCATCACCGACGAGCTGTGCTTTTGGCATGACCCGGGCAACTACGCCCTGATGCTCAAACCCGGTGGCTTTGTGGAGCCCTACAACCGCCACATCGAAAACGCCGACCCCAAGCGGCGTCTGCACAACTTGCTGCAAACCAGCGGCATGATGTCGCAGCTCCAGGTCATGCCTGCGCGAGACGCCCAAGTGCACGAACTCACCCGCCTGCACAGCGCCGATTACGTCAGCAAAGTTCAAGCCATTGCCCAACAAGGCGGCGGCGACACCGGCATCGGCGCGCCCATTTCGTCCAACGGCTGGGACGCGGCCAGACGTTCTGCAGGTTGCGCCCTGAGCGCCGTCGATGCCGTGATGCTCGGCCAGGCCCAGACCGCCTACGCCTTGACCCGACCGCCCGGCCACCACGCAGAACCTGAGCAAGGCATGGGTTTTTGCGTGTTCGCCAATGCCGCTTTGGCTGCAGCCCATGCCATCGAAGTCCATGGTTTGCAGCGAGTGGCCATCGTGGACTGGGACGTGCACTTTGGCAACGGCACCCAAAAATGCTTCGAAAACCGAAGCGATGTGCTGACCATTTCGGTGCACCAACAGGCAGGCTATTTGTTTGTCAAAGGCGAAGCAGACGAGCTGGGTACAGGCCAAGGACTGGGCTACAACCTCAACCTCCCTTTGCCACCCGGTTGCGGCTTCGGTGCTTACCGTGAGGCCTTTGAACAAGTCGTTTTGCCCGCTCTGGAGGCTTATCGACCCGAGTTGATCATCGTCGCTTGTGGCTACGATGCTGGGCGTTTTGACCCCTTGGGCCGCATGCTGCTCGATGGCGTCGCGTTCAGGTGGATGACCGATACGGTCATGGATGTGGCGCGCCGCCATGCACAAGGTCGTTTGGTCATGACCCACGAAGGGGGCTACTGCCCGGTGTCTGTCCCTTTTTGGGGCCTTGCGGTGCTGGAGCAACTCTCAGGCCACAAAACTGAAGCGCCCTGCCCTTTTACGCCCCAGCACGATCAAATGCCAGCGCAAAAATTGCAAGACTACCAACGCGACTTGACGCGGCAATGGGCCTCGCATTTTGAAGACATCAGGCAACGCCACTGGCGATGAAGCCCAGCGCCTTCCGGTCAAACCGGCCCAGATCTACAGAACAGGAAATCGAACTTTGAATGCTCTTCGCCCATCGCCACGAGAATGCGGCTTAGCGTTTTCTGGCACCCTTGGCGCGACCAATTCCATCGTCGATGTGGCCGATGTGTCGGTGGGCTATTGGGACCACGACGGTTTGAATGCAGAGGGTCGACCTTTTCGTACGGGTGTGACCGCCATCTTGCCTATGGGGGATTCACCCCTGTTGATGTCTTGCCCTGCTGCCATTCATTCGCAGAACGGCAATGGTGAAATGACCGGCAGCCATTGGATCAAAGACAGTGGACGCCTGAACAGCCCTGTGTTGATCACCAACACCCACGCGGTAGGTGCGGCACACGAGGCCGCAGTGAGCTGGATGGCTCAACGCTACAAAGACCTATTTGAAAATGATCATTTTTGGGCCATGCCCGTGGTCGCCGAAACCTACGATGGCTTTACCAATGATATTTTGGCCCTGCAGGTTCGCCCTGAGCATGCCCGGCTTGCACTGGAACAAGCCTGGGCTTGCGCAGAACGGGCACATCAACTGGGCAAAAGCCCCATTGCGCAGGGCAATTGCGGGGGCGGGATGGGCATGCAAACCTTTGGCTTCAAGGGCGGCAGTGGATCGAGCTCCAGAACCATTCAACTGGAGGGCCTGCAAGGCACCCTGGGTGTTTTTGTTCAATCCAATTTTGGGGGCCGAAGCCAATTTTGCTGGCGCGGCAGACCCTTGGGTCGGCTGTGGCCTCAGACTTCGCCATTTTCCCAAGGCATGGCCGAAACGGGCTCACTGATCACCATCGTCGCCACCGACTTGCCTTTAGACGCCAAACAACTGGCGTTGGTGGCTGGGCGTGTGCCCATGGGGGTCGCATTGCTGGGCGGCAGCGCGGGGAACTATTCGGGTGAAATCACCCTGGCCTTTTCAACCGCCAATGCCCGCGAGGCCCGAGGTTTGAGGCGGCCCGGACCCCTCGTCCACTCAGTCCAGGCATTGGACGAATCGGCACTGGACCCCGTGTATGAGGCCACCATTCAAGCCACCGAAGAGGCCATCATGAATGCGCTTTTTGGAGCGCAATCCATGCCGACGCACAAGCCACAGGGCACACTGCATGCCCTGGACAGCGACCTGTTCATGGCGTTGATGCGTGAGGCTCGGCCCAGCTGAAAGCTGTGCAGGTCACAGCTTCAAAAGCGTGACCTGAAAACTCAGCTGCCCGCCAACTTCATGCGGTTGACCAAGATGGAGCCGGTGGATTTGGCCCCCATGTTGTAGGTGTCTGAGCCCACGGCCTCGATGCCCATGAGCATGTCTTTCAGGTTGCCCGCGATGGTGATCTCGTGCACCGGGTAGGCAATCTGGCCGTTTTCGACCCAAAAGCCGCTGGCCCCGCGTGAGTAGTCGCCTGTCACGTAGTTCACGCCCTGGCCCATCAACTCGGTCACAAACAGGCCGGTGCCCAGCTTTTGGATCATGGCATCCAGGTCGTCACCCGCTTGGGTCAGGCGGGACGTCATGGCCAGGTTGTGTGAACCCCCGGCGTTGCCTGTCGTCTTCATGCCCAACTTGCGGGCCGAATAGCTGGAGAGGAAGTAGCCCTCTACGCGACCACCTTTGACCACTTTGCGGCGCACCGAGCGCACACCCTCGTCGTCAAAAGGTGAGCTGCCTTTGCCGCGCAGCACAAACGGGTCTTCTTCGATGTCGATGTGCTTGGGGAACACCTTTTTGCCCAACGAGTCCAGCAAAAAGCTGCTCTTGCGGTACAAGGCCCCGCCGCTCACGGCCTGCACAAAACCACCCAACAAGCCAGCGGCTACAGGCGACTCGAACAACACGGGACATTCGGTGGTGGCGATCTTGCGAGCCCCCAGGCGCGACAAGGCCCGTTCGGCGGCGTAGCGGCCCACTGCCTCAACCGAGGACAACTCATCGGCAGAGCGCATCGAGGTGTACCACGCGTCACGCTGCATTTCGGCATTGCGCCCCGGCAGTTTGGCAATCGGTGCCACCGACACGCTGTGGCGCGAGCTGGCATAGCCGCCACGAAAGCCATGCGTGTGGGCGCTGAAGAAATGGCTTTGCTGGGCCGACACAGCTGCGCCGTCGCTGTTGGTGATGCGGCGGCTGGTTTTCAGGGCGGCGGCTTCGCATTGCAAGGCGATGCGGGCGGCTTCTTCGCTGTTGATGGACCACGGGTGGAAAAGGTCCAGGTCGCGGTGCTCGGTTTCGATGTCGGCTTCATCCGGCAAACCGGCGGTGGGGTCTTCGGCTGTGAAGCGGGCAATGTCGAAAGCGGCCTGCACAGTGCGCTCGATCGCGGCTTTGGAAAAATCCGAGGTGCTGGCATTGCCACGGCGGTGGTCCACATAGACCGTCACGCCCAATGACTTGTCGCGGTTGCGTTCCACGTTTTCCAGCTCGCCTTTGCGCACGCTGACCGACAGGCCACAACCCTCCGACGCTTCGGCACCCGCGTTGGTGGCCCCGAGTTTTTTGGCGTGGTGCAGGGCGATGTCGACCAGTCCTTCAAAATGGTCACGCGAGTAGCTGAAGCCGTCGTGGGCGTGGGAGGCTGTGTCAGGGGTGGTTTTTTTCACGGGGCTTTTCACAGAAATTTTCACGAAGAAGGTCTCGAAAAAAATGGCGGGCACCAGGCCCGCAGTGGCCGCTATGATACTTGCCACTCAGCCCCAGTGCTGCATCTGAAAACGAGTTCCCCCCAGTCATGTCCCGTAAACCCAAAAAAGGCTATTTCGTGCGCGGTCAGTTTGTTGCCGAAGGCAGCGAGCTCGACCTGGAATACAAGCGCGAACTCAAAGGCGGCCTTGACGGCCCCAGCCGCACCGAACTCAAGCGAGAAAGCACCGAGCTGCAAGACCTTGGCACCGAACTCCTGACCTTGCGCAAAGACCTGATGGAGGGCCTGGCCCTGCCCGACAAACTCGTCGATGGCTTGGCCGAAGCCAAGCGCATCACCAACTTTGAGGGCAAGCGCCGCCAAATGCAGTTCATTGGCAAGCAAATGCGCCTGCTCAGCCCCGAAACCCTGCAAGCCGTGCGCGAAGCCCTGGACATCCAGCGCTTGGGCAGCGCCAAAGACACCCAGGCCCTGCACCTGGCCGAGGCCTGGCGCGACCGCCTGATCGCCGACGATGCGGCTGTGGGCGAATGGATCGCACACTACGCGCAAACCGACATGCAGCAGCTGCGCGCCTTGGTGCGTCAAGCCCGAAAAGACGCGGTGCCTGTGAGCAACGCCGCGGTCTCGCAAGGCTTGGCCCCGCGCCAGGGCCGTGCCTACCGCGAGCTGTTCAAGCTCGTGCGCAGCGTGCTCACAGGCGGCGAAAGTGACAACACCCCTGACGAGGACAGCGAAGATGAGTGAATCCCAGTTTGACCCGGTCAAGATCGGCATCGTGTCCATCAGCGACCGTGCCAGCACCGGCGTGTACGAAGACAAAGGACTGCCCGCGCTGCAAGAGTGGCTTAGCAAAGCCCTGCACAACCCCATCAGCTTCGAGCCGCGCCTGATTCCCGACGAAAAAGACCGCATCAGTGCCACCCTGATCGAGTTGGTCGATGCCGGATGCAGGTTGGTGCTGACCACCGGCGGCACAGGCCCTGCCCTGCGCGACGTCACGCCCGAGGCCACGCTGGCCGTGGCCGACAAGGAAATGCCCGGCTTTGGCGAGCAAATGCGCCAAATCAGCCTGAAATTTGTACCCACGGCCATTTTGTCGCGGCAGGTGGCCGTCATTCGGGGCCAAAGCCTGATCATCAACCTGCCCGGTCAGCCCAAATCGATTGCCGAAACCCTTGAAGGCTTGAAAGACGCCGACGGCCAAGCCTTGGTCCACGGCATTTTTGCGGCCGTGCCTTATTGCGTGGATTTGATCGGTGGGCCTTACATGGAAACAAAGGACGAGGTCTGCAAAGCCTTCCGCCCCAAGTCCGCCCTCCGACCTGGCCGCTGAGGTTCACCCAAAATTTGCCGACACCGTGGCATTTAGGGGTATAATTCACGTTTTTCGGCAAGCGCGACAGCAGCACCTCCGGCCAGACCACCGCCATCCAAGCGAAGCTCCCATGTGGGCAGGTCACCGTTCCGCAAGGACTGCACACCAAATGTTCGCCCTCCCCCTTGCCATTGCAGAACTGAATCCCACCTGAGGATTTGATCTGTGCCTTAACCCACGCCCGCGCCAGGATGTATCAGGCGCTGATTGTGTCGGTTTCCTTGTCCCTTTTTTGTGTTTCGAGGTTCGCCATGCCCGCTCAAAAGCCGAAGAAGCCTGCCCAGGCCCCCGCCCAATCCGATTCCGTCGTCAAGACCACTGCTGCTGCAAAAACCAAGGCATCAGCCAAAACGTCTGCGCAAGCACCTGACCCGGTGTCCGCCCCAGCGTCTGCCCCCAAACCCGCCAAAACTGCGGGCAAAGCAGCCGTCAAGGCAACAGAATCCCAAGTTCTGGCCTCGAGCGATCCTGCCCCCCCTGCCAAGCCTGTCAAGAAAGACGCATCTGTGCCCGCCAAGAAATCTGAAGTGACCGAAAAAAAAGCTACAACCAAAGCCGGTGAACCCGCGGCCGACGCCCAAGCCAAAAAAACCACCAAAGTGGCCAAAGCTGAAGCCCCCGCAGAAGACAACAAACCCGCCGCCAAAAAAGTGCTGACCGGTGCCAAACGCGGTCCCAAGAAAAAAGGCAGCATTGCCGAGCCCAGCCTCGAAGAAGAATTGGAGATCGAAGCCGACTTGGAAGGCGAACCGGTTGTCGAAGTCGGCTCTGACACGGCCGAAAAGGTCAAGCCCCTGCGCATGAAAATCAGCAAGGCCAAAGAGCGCGCCTTGATGAAAGAATTTGGCCTGGACGAAACCGTCCTGACCGAAGCCGAGATGAAGCAGCGCCGCGACCGTCTGAAAGCCCTGATCAAGTTGGGCAAGACCCGCGGCTACCTCACCAACGGTGAAATCAGTGACCACCTGCCCGACAAGCTGGTCGATGCCGAAACCCTGGAAGTGGTGATCGCCACCCTGAACGACCTGGGTGTGGCGGTGTACGAGCAAACGCCCGACGCCGAGAGCCTGATCATCACCGACAACGCACCCACCGGATCGACCGAAGAAGAAGCCGAAGAAGCCGCCGAAGCCGCCCTGTCCACCGTGGACAGCGAATTCGGCCGCACCACCGACCCGGTGCGCATGTACATGCGCGAAATGGGCACGGTAGAGTTGCTGACACGCGAAGGCGAAATCGAAATCGCCAAGCGCATCGAAGGCGGCTTGATGGACATGATGGCCGCGATCAGCGCATCGCCCGCCACCATTGCGGAGATCCTGCGCCTGGCGAGTGAGATTCGTGAAGGCAAGGTCGTCATCTCCACCGTGGTGGATGGTTTTGCCAAGCTCAACGAAGCCGATGACTATGTGGCCGAAGAAGACTTCGATGAATTCGACGAAGCCGATGACGACGATGGCAAAGGCGGCTCCAAAGCACTGACCAAAAAGCTTGAAGAGCTGAAAAACCAAGCCCTTGAACGCTTTGACCGCATCACCGAATACTTTGAAAAAGTGCACAAGGTGTACGACAAAGAAGGCTGGGGCACACCCGCTTACAACAAAGTGCAGTCCGCCCTGTCCGAAGAGCTGATGAACATCCGTTTCACAGCCAAAACCATCGAAAAGCTGTGCGACATGGTGCGCGGCCAGGTGGACGATGTGCGCAAGAAAGAGCGTGAACTGCGCCGCATCATTGTGGACAAGTGCGGCTACCCGCAAGAGCAATTCATTGCCGACTTCAGCGGTCGCGACAAGAACGGCAAACGCGTGGAATCGCAATTGCTCAACCTCAAGTGGATCGAAAAGCAGGCCGCTGCGGGCAAGAACTGGAGCGCCGTCATGGGCCGCAACATCCCGCCCGTGCAAGACTTGCAGCAAAAGCTGATCGACCTGCAAACCCAAGTGGTGGTGCCGCTCGATGAACTGAAAGACATCAACAAGCGCATGAACGCCGGCGAACGCTCATCACGCGATGCCAAGAAAGAGATGATCGAGGCCAACTTGCGTCTGGTGATCTCGATTGCCAAAAAATACACCAACCGCGGTCTGCAGTTCCTCGACTTGATCCAGGAAGGCAACATCGGCCTGATGAAGGCGGTGGACAAGTTCGAATACCGCCGCGGCTACAAGTTCTCGACCTACGCCACTTGGTGGATTCGCCAGGCCATCACCCGCTCGATTGCGGACCAGGCCCGCACGATCCGCATCCCGGTGCACATGATCGAGACCATCAACAAGATGAACCGCATCTCGCGACAGCACTTGCAGGAATTCGGTTTCGAGCCCGATGCCTCCATCCTGGCCGAAAAGATGGAGATTCCGGAAGACAAGATCCGCAAGATCATGAAGATCGCCAAAGAGCCGATCTCCATGGAAACGCCGATCGGTGACGACGACGACAGCCACTTGGGCGACTTCATCGAAGACAGCACACACACCGCCCCCATCGATGCAGCCCTGCAAGCGGGTCTGCGCGACGTGGTCAAAGACATCCTGGACAGCCTGACACCGCGCGAAGCCAAGGTGCTGCGCATGCGTTTTGGCATCGAGATGTCCACCGACCACACTTTGGAAGAAGTGGGCAAGCAATTCGACGTGACCCGCGAGCGCATCCGCCAGATCGAAGCCAAGGCGTTGCGCAAGCTCAAGCACCCCAGCCGCTCGGACAAACTGCGCAGTTTCATCGACACGATGTAAACAACTGCACTTCACAAAGCCCAAAGCCTCCTGACTGGAAAGTCAGGAGGCTTTTTCATGGGCCGGTCGCGCAATCTCTGGCCGCCAATACCCGGCATCGCCATCTGGGTCAGAGAAAACCATGGCCTTTACAAATTTTAGAATTTTTCTTCTTTATGTTCGTTGCCGGACATTAAAAAAACGGTCTTTGAATAAAATAATTATCAATAACCACAAAACAGATTAAAAATGCTCAATCCTGCCAATAATTTAATGATTAAACAATTGTTGTCAGAAAAATATGAAAAACTGCTTTCGTCTTTTCAACTGATTTGCCTTGAGGCTGACCAGTTGATTTTCAGGCCTCACGAAACCATCCAATACGTCTTTTTCCCGGTGAGCGCCATCATCGCCATGCAAATCGACATCTCGGACGGCTCGTCGGTCGACATTGTTTTGATCGGCAAAGAAGGCATGGTCGGCAGCGGCGTCATGGGCGGCAACCAAAACTTCAGTCGGGCGCGCGTGAGGTTTGCGGGATTTGCCTACAAATTGCCCTTGAGTGTCTTCCTGTCTGAACTGGCTCAAGACAGCGCATTCCTGAAGATCTGGATGGCCACGACACGGCAAATGATCTTGCAAATCGCCATGCCCACTGTCTGCAGCAGCAAACACAACAATGAACAGCAATTCATTCGCTGGGTCATGAACACCTTGGACAAGACCCAAGGGCACACCCTCCAAATCACCCATCAGGAGATCGCGGACACGCTGGGCATTCGGCGGGAATCGGTCACCTTGGCCGCCGGCAAATTGAGCCACGAAGGCTTGATCGAAGTCACACGGGGGCAATTGCAGGTGCTGGACCGCCCCAAGCTGGAGGCCATGGCTTGTGAATGCTATCGGGTGATGCACCCGGCCCAGCAACATTGAAAACCCCAACAATGCACGCAGGATCACGGGTTTGCTCAAGCTCTTCATTTCGTCTTTTCGGGAGAAAACCTTCCATGGCTAAAAAACCTTGTACGCCCTTGTGGTCCATCCACCGGCGCAGGGTCCAGACCCTGGCGTTCCTCATCTGCGCATTCACCGGGCAAGCTTTTGCACAAGCCCCAGCCGATCCAGAAAAACCACCCGTGTGGATCGGTTTTGACGACGCTTTTGGCATCAAAACCAACACCTCCGCCACGGCCATCGAATGGGGCATCCAAGCCGCCATGGAGGAAATCAACGCCAAAGGCGGCGTTCTCAAAGGTCGGCCCTTGAAAGTGATGACCACCGACAACAAAGGGATTGCCGCCCGCGGCAAGGACAACTTTGTGCAACTTGCGGGCACCAAGGACTTGGTGGCCGTGATCACGGGCAAATACAGCCCGATCAGCGTTGAAATGCTGCCCGATGCCCACCGACTGAACGTCCCCTTGATCAGCGTTTGGGGATCGGCTGACCCCATCACAGACCATGACTACAAGCCCTCTTACTCGTTCCGCGTCTCACTCAAAGACGACTGGGGCGTCGAAGCAATGATGAAGCGACTGTCCTCGCGATACAAAGTCAGGCAAGCCTGCGCCATTTTGCCCAACACGGCATGGGGACGCTCAGCAGAAAGTGTGATTCAAGAAAAATCCGCGTCCAGCGCCATCCAATTTCCGGTGGTGCGTTGGTACAACTGGGGAGACGCATCTTTGAACGTGCACTACCAAGCCTGCTTGAACGCGCGCACCCAAGGGTTGCTGTTTGTGGGCAACGAGAAAGAAGGGGCGGTTTTGATCAAGGAAATCGCCGCTCAACCCCAATCCATGCGCTTGCCCGTGGTGGCACATTGGGGCGCGGTGGGCGGCACCTTGCACGAGTTGGCCCAAGAAGAGCTTCCCATGGTGCGCATCGATTTCATTCAGACCTTCACCTTCATCAAGAACAAGCGGCCTCGCGCTGTCTACCTGGCCGATTGGGTCTTGAAAAACACGGACCTGAAAAGCCCCATCGATATTCCCAGCCCTGTCGGAGCTGCACATGCTTACGACACGGTCCATCTGCTGGCCAAAGCCATTGACATCGCGCAAACCACATCGCCCAAAAAAATCAGGGACACCTTGGAGAAATTACCCGCATTCAATGGCGCGGTCAGGCACTACAGCAGACCATTCACCCAAGAGCGTCATGACGCTTTGGACAAATCGCAAGTCCTTTTTGTCAAAATGACGCCAAATGGGCAGTTGATACCGCAAGACTGACATGGTCCGATTGCAGTCACTCAAAGCCCAGATCAGACACGATGTTTTCAGGCTGTTTGGCAGCTACATTTTGGGTGTCACTTCGATCACCCTGCTCTTGGCCATTTATGGGATTTTTTTCTACCAGCAAGAGCAATTCAAGCACTACAAAGCCTTGATCGTGACACGGCTGAACTCTGAAATCAGCGCCTCCTTCCGGCAAGCCAACGATTTGGCCCGGTCAACCGAGGTCTGGACAGGGCTGACCGACTCGGCGGGAGGGGGGTCCTATCTGCTGCCACTGCTCGCCAAAGCCAATCAAAATCTTTATTGCAAATTTGACCTGCTTGATTACCAGGGCAGATTTTTCATGCACAGCGGCTACGCCGAGGGTTTGGAGTTGGACACGCCCGCCAACATTCAGAGAACAATCGAAGACAGCGGAACCCATTTGGAACTGGTGCCCATCAGCCAAACTGAGCTTCTGGTAGCCACCGTGCCCATCGTGGCCAACTTCACGGACAGCACCATTGGTTTGGTTTTGATGCACCTTGATCTTGGCATGATCATGGGCACGCTGAATTTCCCTGATGACCTGGCCATCAGGTACAGCCTTGAACCTTTTGAAGAAACTTCCTTTGACTTTTCCGGTCAAAGTGAAGCATACAAATTTGAATGGAACGTCGCCGGCAAAAACCACGCCATTTACCTGCAGCTTCAACAAAGCTATGTATCGGCTCTTTTGTTTATCCTGACGGGGCTGGTGCTTGCATTGGCCTCTGGCGGTCTGCTGCTTTTGGGGCTGGGTCGCTGGACCCGAATTTTTTCAGACCGCACCACACAAAGGCTTGACGACCTGGTGCAACTGGCCACCGACACCGTTGAGGGACGGGGTGATGGCTCCCTCCTTGACCACACCGGTGATGAAATTGGCAAGGTCTCCAACGCCTTGCAAAGCATGCTGGGAAAGCAGCAACTGGCCTCACAGAAACAGGCGATTTTCTCCAGGGTTTTTGAAACCGCTGCCGAAGCCATTCTGATCACGAACGAGCAGGGCTTGGTGATGGATGTGAATGCCGCATTGACAGACATGACCGGCTACGCCAAAGATGAACTCATCAACCAGCATGCCGGACTGCTTTACATCCACAACGACAAGGGCATCGGTTTTCCGATCATTGCAGAGGCCGTGCGCCAACACGGCGCCTGGCGAGGTGAAACCTATTTTTTAAGCAAACAACAAGCCCTTTTGCCGGTTTTGCTGTCGGTCTCGACTTTGCTGGATGCCAACGGCATGAGTCAGGGACATGTTTCTGTTTTTTCCGACATCCGGGCGATTCGGGAAGCAGAAACAAAACTCCAGAAACTTCTTCTGGAAGACCTGCTCACCGGACTGCCCAACTACCGGGCATTTTTGGCGCACATCAAGCAAAAAGTGGAGGGTGATCACTTCGTCCTCATGTTCATCGATTTGGACAATTTTAAAAAGATCAACGACACCTACGGACACGATCAAGGCGATGTCGTCATCGGGCTGATCGCACAACATCTCAAACGGATGCTCCCTGCGGATCATTTTTTATGTCGACGCTCGGGGGACGAATTCATTGCGGTGCTGGATATCCATGAAGCGGTCGCTGACTTTCAAGCCAAGTTGAAACTGATCTTCAAACCCGCTGTTTTCAGCATACAACACGGCGGCACAGTGCAGATCACGGCCACGTTCAGTGCTGGGGCGGCACTGTTTCCTGACCATTCCCAATCGATCAATGAGCTGCTCATATACGCAGACACGGCGCTGCTGAACGCCAAGGAATCCGGCCGCAATCAGATCAAATGGCTCAACGCCCAGATGATGACGGCCTCCACACGAAAAACCAAAGTCGAAAGCAAGTTGGCCACAGCCATTCGTGAAGACCGCATCTTCCCGCATTACCAAGCCGAGGTGGATCTTCAGACCGGGAAAATCATCGGCTTTGAAGCCCTCGCCAGATGGCATGACGAAGAGCTTGGCATGGTCAGCCCGGCCGAATTCATTCCACTGGCCGAACAATCCGGTGACATAGACCCGCTGACTGAGCGCTTGTTTGCCCAAGTGGTCAAAGACAGCCACGCGATACGCGCCCAATTTCCCAATGCGGAAATTGCCTTGAATTCATCCCCCCAGCTGTTGGCGGGCAAGCGTCTCTTGAACATCTTGTCGCATCTGGCATCCGAGCTTGACAACGGTTTGGACGGCTTTGTGCTGGAAATCACAGAAACAGATTTCGCCCTGAGTGCACAAGAGTTGGCCATTCAACTTCAGTCCATCATGGGTTTGGGCGTTCGCATCGCCATTGATGATTTCGGCAAATCCTATTCTTCTCTGTCGCGCCTCTCAAGCATGCCTCTTCAGAAATTGAAAATTGACATGTCTTTTGTTGCGGGGATAGAGCGCGAAGAAAACGTCAAAATCATTTCGGGCATCTTGGCCTTGGCCCAATCACTGGGTCTGGAAGCAACCGCAGAAGGTGTGGAAAACCAATTTCAGCTGGACGCACTGATCAGGCTCGGTTGCCTGCAGGCGCAGGGCTACTTTTTTTCAAAGCCCTTGAAGCTGCAGGATCTGCTGGCACTGCCGACCCATTTGATGGCAGCCAAAGTTCCTTGAGGCGGGCTTTTGAAACCTCTAGAAATTCAGGTATTTGTCAAAAAACACGCTGGTTCTTGACCTGGCTGTTTGCGATGCCACCGGATCGTGCTGCCGACTGCCGGCGTGGTCAAAACCATACGCAGCATCGTACTGCTCGATTCGAACCATCGGGCTATTGGGACCCGGGTGCGCCAGGAGATGCGCCTCGTGCTGATGGCGTTGCACGGCCACAAACTCTTGCATGGACTCTGGCGTCATGAACAAGCCTTTGGAGGGCAGGTGGACCAACACCGGGCACATGGGCCGACAACTGCGCACCAGCGGCTCGGTCATGCCCCCACCATAAAACACTGCCGCCGCCATTACTTGTGGCATGGTGCACGCAGCTTGCCAGGCGAGCAAGCCGCCCCAACAAAACCCCATGATGCCGACTCTGCCTTGAACCACCTGCGCTTGTGCCCAAGTCACCACGGTCTGGACGTCCAGCAAGGCACGGCTGGTGTCCACAGGCTGCAAAGGTTGGATCAATTGCTCGCCCGAAAACCCCATCTGGTATTTGTACCCGTGGTCCTGTCCAGCCCGACCTCGGCCAAACAGGGATGGCGCCACCACCAAGTAGCCTCTGGCCGCATGCTCAGCGGCCAAAACCCTGATGCGCTGGCTCAGCCCTGGCATGGAATTGGGGTTTGGGCCTGAAGCAGCCCGACTTCCCGATCTGGCATCCATCTCATGCAAGAAGATCAAAGCGCCTCGTGGGGGGCCAGATGGATGCGCTACAAACGCCCTGAATGGGTGCTGGTCAGCTGCGGTGAACTCGGCGTATCGATCTGTTGTTTTTGTCATCAAACCATTATTAACAATAAAAATTGGCATTCAAAAGCCAAGGCTGTAGGGGGGCACCCCATGCTTGCGGCACGGGTGCCAACACGGCAACGGCCAACTCAGCGTGACTGCGCTTTGTTGCCGTAAGGGCAGTGGTTGGGACGTGGGCCCACTTGAGGGTGCAGGCGGCAGGTGTTGGGCCGCTTGGCGTAAACCGTGCAGCGGCGGGTCTTGGCATCTAGAAACTGGCAGTCACCACTGGCGCGACGCGCAAGGCTGAAGATGCTGTTTTTGAAATTGAAGTGTTCGATCAAACCGGCTTTGGTCAGGCGTTTGGCGATTTGTTTGGGGTCTTCGTGTTCGGCCTCGAACGGATCGACCAACTCCAAGCGCACCAGATCGGGCAGCTTGACCTCGACCGGCATGGTGCAGCAATTGGCGGCGCAGGTGTCGCACAAACCGTTTTTGTAACGGGTCCAAGTTTCGCAACGGTCGACGTCAACAACGGCAATGGGGGATCTCATCGCGGTGATTATCCCGGATGCATTCGTTCACGCCGCTTGCGCCTGGCCCCAATAGTGAAAAGTCATAGGACGCGGCCCAGCCAGATACGCCGATTGCGTGTTGGCAGCAAAGCCTGCCTCTTGCAGCAAGGCGGGTATGTCACGCCCCAACTGGCAACCACCGGCCAGCGGCCCCCACAGCGGCTGCAAGCGCTCTTGCCAGCGGCGGACACTTGCATCGGGTGCGCGGCCATGCTCGCAAAACAACAACTTGCCGCCCGGCACAAGCACCCGGCGCATCTCGCGCAAGGCCTGCGCCACATCGGGGATGCTGCACAGGGTGTAGGTGCAGACGACGGTGTCAAAGCTGGCGTCTTCGGTGGGCAAGCGCTCGGCCGACAGACCCATCAACTCCACGGTGATGCCCACCTTTTGGCTGCGCTTATGGGCCAAGCGGTGCATCTGCATGGCCGGGTCCACGCCCACCAAACGGGTGATGCGGTTTGGGTTGTAAAACGGCAAGTTGCGCCCAGTGCCCATGCCGATTTCGAGCACGCGGCCTTGCGCTTGGGGCACCAGCTGGCGGCGCTGCGCCTGCACCATGGGCAGGCCGCAGGCGATGTCGATCAGGTAGGGCAAGACGTAGCGGTCATAAACATTCATGGCAATGGCCTCCGGCCCTGTGAAGGTTAAAGTGAAAGGATCGTTTGCAGGGGCATTCCCTGCATTTTGTGGGAGTCCCCTCCTCGGGGCGATTCTTGGTGGTCTGCGAGACTATTCGCGACGGGGGCGTCGCTCCTACAGGGACATTGCCCTGAATTTTGTGGGAGCCCCGCCCTCGGGGCGATTCTTGGTGGTCTGCGAGACTATTCGCGACGGGGGCGTCGCTCCTACAGGG
>JAIXOX010000072.1 GCA_027486555.1 Comamonadaceae bacterium | reverse complement strand
GGTCAAACTGCTCGATCAGGCGATCGATTTCTTGTTGGCTGGTACTCATGGGTTTTCCATCATGACAATGGGCAATTTTCAGCCCGTATTTCTATTGATTTGGGGCTCAAATCGCCCAGTAAAACTTCTCGCCCATTGGGCAACACCACACGCATCGACTGGGCTGGCAAAGGCAAGATCACCAAAGGCTCAACCACCCGGTCCAGCAGCAAACGCCAGCCCGCACCATGGCGCAGCAAGCGTTCGCCTGGCCCGGCCGCCGAGGGCAGACCGTAGCCCTCACCTTCAAAGCGCTCTTCCACCAAGTGCGCGCGCCAACCCTGCGAGCTGTGACGCCAGACATAGCGGTCCAGCACGGGCGTGCCAAGCACCGAATGCGTGAACGCCACATCGGCAGCGGGGTGGGTCGGGTTCAGGGGCAAGCGGGTCAAGGCACGGCCGCTGCGGTGTTCGGTCAGCACCAGCTCGCAAGCGGGCGCAGCCCCAGGGGCTGCCCATGTGCAGGCCACCAGCGCCCACGCCACCAGGGCGAGGCGCTTGGGGCATGTCACTTGGCGATGCCTTTTTCCTTGAAGTAACGCAAGGCACCGGGGTGCAAGGGAACGCTGGCCACCGAGGTGGCGGTGTTCATGTTGATGTTTTTGCCCTGCACATGCACTTGGCCCATGATGGCTGTGTTCTCATACAGCGCCTTGGTTACTTCGTAGGCCACGTTCTCGGGCACACCATCGTGCGTGGCCCAAATGGCCATCACCGCCAGCGTGGGCACGGCCGCAGTCTGACCTTTGTAGCTGTTGGCGGGCAGTTGCACTTGGGTGTAGTAAGGCTGCTCTTTGAGCAAGGTCGCCACTTCGGGGCCCGACAGCGGAATGATTTTCAGGGCGTGGCTTTGTGCAAAGTCGGTCACCGCCGCCACGGGCACACCGCCGGTGATCAAGGTGGCGTGCAAGTTGCCGTCCTTGATCTTGTCCACCGCTTGGGTGAAGGAGGAGCTGTCTTCCTTCACATCGGTACGTGCCATGCCATGCACTTTGAGCAAGTCGGTCACCAGCTGGTACTGACCGGAGCCGGGCGCGCCCGACGAAATGCTTTTGCCCTTGAGGTCCTTGACGCCGTTGATGCCCGAATCGGCACGCGTGATCAGCTGCACGGTCTCGGGGTACAGGGCGCCCAAGGCACGCAAGTTTTTCAGGGGCGCGTTGGCAAACTGGGCTTTGCCGTTGTAGGCCGCGTCCAGAATGTCGGCGGCCACAAAGGCCGATTCGATGTCTTTGGTGCCCAGCAGTTTGGCGTTGCCCACCGATGCGCCTGCGGCTTCAGCGGTGGCGGTGATTTTCTTGCCGTCGACCGTGGCTTTGTTGGAAATCAGCTGAGCCAGCATGCCGCCCAAGGGGTAATAGGTGCCGCCGGTGCCGCCCGTGGCCACACCGAAAAACACGCGTTGTTGTGCGATGGCCGCACCCGAAAGCAAAGCGGCAGAGGCCACCACGGTGATGGCCAGACGGCGATTGATTTTCATGGTTCATTTCCTTTAGGAATGGGTGAGAGGTTCACAATGGACGGGGTCGGGAACGCGTGGGGCGTGCAGACTGGCCGGCAGCGTTACAGTGTGAATTGGAATTGGAAGGCCCGCCCATCGTTTGCAAAAATTGATGCTCAGCATCACAAAAACCAATGAAACCTTCTTTCAACCCCCACGCTGAGCCATGAAAAAACGCGCTTCTGACAAAGTGTCGCCCCCCTCGTGGGAGCAGCTGGGCATCTGGGTGGCCTTGGTGGAAACCGGCTCGGTGTCGGCGGCGGCGCAGCGGCTGGAAATATCGCAAGCGGGTGTGTCGCAGCACATCCGGCAACTGGAAGAGACCTTGGGCGTGTCGCTGCTGGACCGCGCCACGCGCCCGGCGCACCCCACCGCCGCAGGACACCGGCTGTACGAACAGGCCAAAGATTTGCTTTCGCGTGCGGGCCAAATGACACAAACCGTGCGCTCGCTCAGCCGCAGCAAAAGGGCCATGCTGCGCATGGGCTGCGTCGATTCGTTTGCCGCCGTGATTGGCCCGCAGATGGTGCGTGGATTGTCCGGGCGTGTGCAGCGCTTGCGCTTGGTCTCGGGCATCAACCCGGGGCTGGCCGACCTGTTTGACAACCACCAGCTCGACGCGCTGATCACCACCGACGATCCCAAGTACTTGCCCGGAAGGGAGTGCCTGGCCTTGTTCTCGGAGCAATTTCTGGTGGCCGTGCCGCAGAGTTTTCAGGTCCCTCCCCTGGCGTCTTTGTCGCAACTGAGCCAGCTCAGGCCCTTCATGCATTACAGCACCCGCTCCAAAATGGGCGCGCTGGTAGACGCCTACCTGAGCCGACACGACCCCCACATCGAGCGCGTGTTCGAGTTTGACGCGACCGACCCCTTGCTCAGTTTGGTGCGCGAAGACCTGGGCATCGCTTTGACCACACCCATGTGCTTGTGGCAATCGCGCTACCACGCCATGAACCTGAAATACCTGCACTTGAATGCGTTGCGTCACCAAGGGCAGGCTTATCCGCCTTTGAAGCGAACCTTCTACCTCGTCTACCGCCCCGACGAGTTGGGCCCGCTGGCCCAAGACATCGCGGCCATGGTGCGGGTGGCGGTGCGCGAGTTGCAGCGCCAGTGGGTGATGGAGCTGAAAATTCCCCACGACTTGCTCAGCGTCGAAGAGGCCAGCGCATCCTGAAGTCTGATGCGCCAAGTGTGATGCTGATGATCAGCCAATGCAAAACTGATGGCCCTTTCAAGCGCACACCTTAAGCTGGCCCTGAACTACAGGAGTCGGATGTGAGCCATTGGGATGCGATCGTGATTGGGGCCGGGGTGATCGGCACCTCGGTGGCCTACAACCTGGCCGCCCTGGGCGCCAAACGGGTGCTGGTGCTGGAGCGCGATCAAATCGGCGCGGGCACCACCTCCCAGTCCAGCGGGATCTTGCGCACCCACTATTCAGTGATCGAAAACGTGGTGCTGGCCCAGCAGTCCTGGGCGGTCTTCAAAGACTTTGCTGCGCATTTGCAAGACGAGGACGCCTCGGCCGGTTTGGTGCGTTGTGGCTACCTGATTGCCGCGCCACAAGGCCCCAAGCTCGAACCCCTGGCCCAGTCTTTGGCGGCCCAACAGGCGCAGGGCATTGAGGTGCATCGCCTGAGCGCGCAAGAAGCCAGCGAGCGCCTGCCCATTTGCCGCTTTGACGATGCGGCCCTGATTGGCTTTGAGCCCGAGGCCGGTTTTGCCGATGCTTACCTGGTGGCCAGCAGCTACGCCCGCGCCGCCCGCAGGCTGGGCGTGAAATTCATGGAAGGCGAGTGCGTGACACGGCTGTTGCTCACGCAGCAAACCGTGACCGGCGTGGAGACGACCCGTGGCGTGTTCCATGCCCCGGTGGTCATCAGCACACAAAATATTTGGGCGCAAGAGTTGGCCCAATGGACGGGCATTCAGGTGCCTTTGACGCCCGAGCGGCACAAAGTCATGGCGCTGCAAGGCCCCGAGGCCTACACCTACGCCATGCCCGTCTGCAAAGACCTAGGCTCAGCGGGCATGCTCTATTGCCGCAGCTATGGCGGACAACAAATGCTGGTCAGCGAAGGCACGGCAGGCGAGGCCCTGAGCGGGCCTGACAACACCCAAGGCGATGTGTCCATGGACGATGTGATGCATGTGGGCGAACAGGTGGCCGAGCGCTTTCCCTCTTTTGCCGAAGCAGGGCTGGCCTCTTCCTGGACGGGTGTCTACGACGTGACCCCTGACTGGAACCCGGTGCTGGGGGCGGTGCCCGATGTACCGGGTCTGGTGGTGGGCTTTGGGTTTTCGGGGCACGGCTTCAAACTGTCCCCCGCCGTAGGCCGCGTGTTGGCCCAACAAGCCTTGGGGCTGCCCACCGATGTGCC
>JAIXOX010000066.1 GCA_027486555.1 Comamonadaceae bacterium | reverse complement strand
TGCCTCCTGAGTTGTGGCACTGGGTTGATAAAGGTTTCACACCCATTAACTTAACCCACGTTTGTCAGGTGGGCAGGTCATCCATCATGTCTACAGGGATAGCCCTGCATTTTGTGGGAGCCCCGCCCTCGGGGCGATGGGTGGTGGTCTGCGAGGGTGATCGCGACGGGGGCGTCGCTCCTACAAATGCCTCTTTCCTGTGAGGTGAAAGGGGGCATCTTGCTCAAACCCCCAGATGCTGCTCCAGCACGCTGGGGTCGGCCAATAAGACGGGCGACGAGCCTTCGAACACCACTTGGCCCTTGACCAGGATGATGTTGCGGTCGGTGATCTGGGTGACGTGTTTCCAGTTTTTGTCCACGATGATCGAGCTGATGCCGCTTTGTTTGATGAGGCTGCAAATGCGCCAAATCTCGCGCGCGATCAGCGGCGCCAGGCCCTCAGTGGCTTCGTCGAGGATCAGCACATCGGGGTTGGTCATCAGGGCGCGGCCAATGGTCAGCATTTGTTGCTCGCCGCCCGACAGTTGTTGGCCGCCGTGGCCCAGGCGCTCTTTCAGGCGCGGGAAGGTTTCCAGCACGCGCTCGTAAGTCCACTCGCGTTGGCCCCGTGTGCCAGGGCGGGCGGCCATTTGCAGGTTTTCCACCACGCTCAAGTTGCCAAAAATGCCGCGTCCTTCGGGCACGTAGGCGATGCCCATTTGCGCCACTTCAAACGTGGGGCGGCCGTTCATGCGCTGGCCTTTGATGTCGACCGTGCCACTGCGCGGCGGCACGATGCCCATGAGGGTTTTGAGCAGGGTGCTTTTGCCCATGCCGTTGCGGCCCATCAGACCAATGGTTTCGGCCTGGCCCACAGAAAAGTTCACGCCGCGCAGGATGTGGCTGGCCCCGTAATAGGTGTTCAGGTCTTGGCCCTGGATCAACAGTTCACTCATCTCAATGTTCCTCGCCCACTTCTTCACCCAAATAGGCGGCTTGCACACCCGCATCGGCCCGCACCGCCGCAGGCGTATCGCTCGCAATCACTTGGCCGTTGACCATCACCGTGAGGTGGTCGGCCAGGGTGAACACAGCGTCCATGTCGTGTTCGACCAGCAAGATGGCATGGTCATTTTTGAGGCGCAGCAGCAGTTTCACCATGCTTTCGGCTTCGGCCTGGCCCATGCCCGCCAAGGGTTCGTCGAGCAGCAGCACGCGGGGATCGGTGGCCAACGTCATGGCGATTTCGAGTTGGCGTTGTTCGCCGTGGCTGGCCGCACCGGCCAAGGCGTGCCGTCGATCTTGCAGGCCTGCCAGTTCAATCGCGCGTTCGGCCCGCTGGTTTACCGCCTGCATGCGGGCTGCGGCCATGAGCCAGCCCAGCGGGTTGAAGGGCGAAGGCTGCGCCCGCGACTGCGCGGCCAGGCGCACGTTGTCCCACACCGTGAAGGTGCTGAAGATGTTGGTCTTTTGGTAGCTGCGGCCCAAGCCGTGGCGCGAAATTTTTTCGGGGGTCCAGCCGGTGATGGGGTGCTCACCCAAGGTGATGCTGCCGCTGGTGGGTGGCAGGTCACCCGATAGCAAATTGGCGAGCGTGGATTTGCCCGCGCCGTTGGGGCCAATCACTGCATGGATGTGGCCGAGCCACAAATCCAGCGAGACCTCATTGACCGCTGCCAAGCCGCCAAAGCGCTTGGTCAAGCCACGGGCGGACAATAAGACTTGGCGATCAGTCATAGCCTGCCTCCTGCGCCGACTTTTTGCCCAAGAAGCGGTTGATCAAACCCAAAATGCCTTTGGGCGCAAAAATGATCAAAGCCACGATGAACAGGCCCATCCACATTTGCCAGTGTTTGCCAGTTTTGAAGCCGCCCACATCGGGCAGGTCCTTGAACAGGTGCAGCAAATACTCAAAGCTGAAGGCCCCCACAATGGCCCCCGCAAAATTGCCCATGCCCCCCAAAATCACCATCATGATGGCGTGTGCACTGAGGTGAAAGCCCATGAGTTCGGGGTTCACAAACCCGGTTTGTGCGGCAAACAAATAACCGGCCAATCCGGCCAGCGCCCCGGCCAGTGTGAAAGCTGCCAATTTGTGGTTGAAGGTGTTGAAACCCAGTGCCCGCATGCGGTGTTCGTTCACGCGGATGCCTGAGAGCGCTCGGCCAAACGGGCTCCAGAGCAGGCGGCGCAAAAACACATAGACCGCCAGCAAACAAGCCAGCGTGAAGTAATAAAACACCCGCTTGTTTTCCAGGTCGATGATGCCTGCGTCGGGGCGGAAGTTCAGGAACAAACCGTCCGAGCCGCCCAGCGCCTTGTTGTCAAAGAAGATGTAAAAAATCATCTGCGCAAAGGCCATGGTCACCATGATGAAGTAGATGCCGTGCGTGCGCACCACCAAAAAGCCAATCACCAAAGCCGCCAGCGCAGCCCCGCCCACGGCCAGAGGCAAGCTGGTGTACAAACTGATCGGCTCGTTTTGCGGTGTGATGAAGGCCAGCACATAACCGGCCAGGCCAAAGTAAGCGGCGTGGCCAAGCGACACCAGGCCAGTCACGCCCTGCAGCAAATCCAGGCTCATGGCCAAGATGGCCAGGATCATCATGCGCACGACCATGGCCGTGTAAAAGTCAGACCCGACAAAAGGGAATGCGGCGAGGGCCAAAAAGCCCAGCACCATCACCAGTTGGATGCTGCGCGGCAGGGTTTCGAGGTGAATTTGGGGCATGCTCATGTGGATGTCTTTTTCATTGCTTGAACAGGCCTTCAGGTTTGTACAGCAGCACCAGGGCCATCAGCACATACACCAGCATGCCCGAGGCTTGGGGCAGCAGCACCTTGCCAAAGGTGTCGACCAGACCGACCAGCAAGGCGGCAATCAAAGCGCCGCGCACCGAACCGATGCCGCCAATGACCACCACCACAAAGCACATGATCAAAACTTGGCTGCCCATGTTGGGGTAAACGCTGGACACGGGCGCGGCGATCATGCCGGCGATCGAGGCCAGGCCAATGCCCAAAGCGAACACCACCGAGTGGATCAATTTGATGTTCACGCCCAGCGACTCGGTCATCTCGCGGTTGAAGGCTCCGGCGCGGATCTTCATGCCCAGGCGGGTTTTGGAGATCAGCAAATACAGGCCCAGCGCCAACACCAGGCACACGCCCGACATGAACAAGCGGTAGACGGGGTAAGACAGGTTCTCGGTGAGGGGAATGGACGCGGCCAGCAACTCGGGCACGGGAAGGCCGTGCACGTCGTCGCCCCAAATCATGGAACGCAGCTCTTCAAACACGTAGATCAAACCGAAGGTGAGCAGCACCTGGTCAAGGTGGTCGCGGTGGTAGAAGTGGCGAAACAGCAGGCGCTCGATCAGCAAACCAAAGGCCACCGACAAGGCGGTGCCCACGATGATGGCCAGCGTGAAGCTGCCCAGCTGCGCGGCCAAAGACCAGGCCAGGTAAGCACCCAGCATGTAAAAGCTGCCGTGGGCCAGATTGACCACGCCCATGATGCCGAAGATCAGCGTCAAGCCCGCAGCCAGCATGAACAGCAGCAGCCCGTACTGGACGCTGTTGAGCAGCTGGATCAAGAAGTTAATGAAATCCATCGGTGGGGTGCCCATCAGGGTCGAAAGAAAAAAGCCAAGGCCCAAGGGCACTTGGCAGAACGGCTTTGCACAAAGCATTCAACAGCTTGGCGGGTAGTTTAACGGCAGGTTCAGCCGGGCCTTGGATCACGCCCCTTGGTGCTTTTTGCCTGAAATTCAGAGGTTTAAATCCAGGTAAACACGACCACCTTCGATCTTGACGGGCCATGATTTGGCTGGCTCGGTGGCGGGGCCGCAGCCTACAGACCCATCGCGCAGATCAAACAGCGCTTGGTGAAAGGGGCACTCCACATGGTGGCCTTCGACAAAGCCATCGCACAGTTTGGCGTTGCCATGGGTGCACAGGTTGTTGATGGCATACACGCTGCCGTTTTCGAGTTTGAAGAGGGCAATGTCCTGGCCCTCAGGCGTCACGGCGATGCCCGCGCCTTCAAACAAATCGGCCTCTGCGGCCACGTCGGTCCATGGGGTCATGGGTGCTTTCTGTTGAGGTGTTGGGTGATGTAGGAGCCCCGCCCTCGGGGCGATTGTGGGTGGTCTGCGAGGCTTATCGCGACGGGGGCGTCGCTCCTACAAGGGAGTGCCTGCCATTTGTAGGAGCCCCGCCCTCGGGGTGATTGTGGGTGGTCTGCGAGGCTTATCGCGACGAGGGCGTCGCTCCTACAGGGGAGTGCCTGCCATTTGTGGGAGCCCCGCCCTCGGGGCGATTGTGGGTGGTCTGCGGGGGTTATCGCGACGGGGGCGTCGCTCCTACAGGGGGGGGCCAAAACAGCGGCATCCATGGCTCAGATCGGGTAAATGATGGAGTTGGGGATCATCTCGCTGTCGTACACGCACAGGCGCTCGGCAAACTTCAGGCCTTCGGGGGTTGGCACGATGGTGTCGATGTAGCGGCCCACGTTGAACACGGTGCTTTCCTTGTCGAGTTTGGTGCGAAACACCGCGTAGTTGGCTTCTGTGTGGATGCGGCCGTCTTCAACGCGTCGCACCACGGGCACCCCCACCACATGCCGTTGGTAATAGGGGTCGTGGTAGAGCGTTTCCTGGATGCCGTACGCGCGGTCTTTGAGCATGCCCTTGCTGGTGAAAGACAGTGTGCACAGGGGAAAGCCGCGTTCGAAGTTTTCACGGGGCTGCAGTTTGTAGACGCATTGCTCGGTGAAAAAATCGGGCCACAGGTCCCAATTGTCACTGTCCACGGCGCTGGCGTAGTCGGCATGAAGCTGCTGGATGTCAAACCAGGTTTGCAGGTCTATCAAGGGTTTGGCCATCATCAATCCTCCATCACTTTGCGCCAGTATTCGTACATGCCCCGAATCAGGGTTTCGGTCACCATGTGGTCCGTTTCACCCACATCGCGCCCGCCCAACTCCACCAGCATGCGGTGCTCGGGTTTGCTCTCAAACGCTTGCTGAGAGAACTCGATCACCTCGCCGTCGTCTGCCGACACGAAGCCCGCTGGGCCAAACAAATTGGATTGGCGCAAGCGCCGCTCGGTCATCTCGGGCGTGTCGTCCTCAAAGCCAAAATGCGTCCAGACAAAGTCAAACGCACCATGCCCATCGGGCTGGATGTGGCGGGTGGACACGCTGTTGACCTGCTGCTGAAAAATCACGCTGGGGAACAAGGTCATCATCACGGCTGTGGGCATCTGATCGCCCAGTTGCCACCAGGGCTCGGGCACGATGTCCAAAAAGCTCGGGTCGTTGAGCTGCATGCTGGCCTTGAAGCTGCTGACTTGCGTGACCTGGGCTTTGTCGCCCGTGGCTTGGCCAGCCGTGCCGCGAGTCGAAATCATGGCGGCATGGCGGTGGTGTTCGTCCATGCGCAACGCCGACTTGTTGTCGGCGCGCCAAAGTCCAAAGGTCACAAACCAGGTGTGCAACAAACCGGGGTGGTAGGGGTCTTTGATGTTTTCTTGCATCAGCTTCCAGTTGCCCGGAATGCGCTGGCGGTTGTAGCCCAAGATGGTGAGCTTTCGGCCGTTGAACAGGCGGTCGAAGTACTTGAGGATGGTGGGGCCCATGAAGTCTTCCAGCGACTCCACGTCGTGGTCAAACGAGGCAAACACCACGCCACCCCGAGTGGCCACTTTCAGTGAGGTCAGCCCGTGGTCTTTGGGGTCAAAGTCTGCCGGCATGCCGCCGTTGACTTTGCCATCTTGTCGCACTCCCCGACGAAACGGCACGCCTTGAAGCTTGCCGTCCAGGGCGTAACTCCACTGGTGGTAGGGGCAGACCAGTTCTTTTTTGTTGCCGTGGCGTTCGCGGCAAAACTGCATGCCCCGGTGGGCGCAGACGTTTTCGACCACATGGATCTGGCCTTCCTGGCTGCGCGTCATGATGACCGAGCGTTCGCCAATCACGGTGCGCTTGAAGTCGCCCGGTTTGGGAATCTCGGCCTCCAGCCCGACATAACTCCAGTGGGCTTTGTAGAAAAAACGATCCAGCTCTTTTTTGTGGCTGTCTCGGTTGGCATAAAGGGCAAAGGGCACACGGCTCGTGCCCTCTGTTTCCCAATGGATGGGGTGTTCCTGCATGGGGACTCCTGATCAAACTTGGTGTGCTTCATGCGTAAAATCTTAAAATCAGTAAACCGGATTATTTGAATATTCAGTATTTGAAAATCAAATACAAAGTCATATTTACAAAATTACAAACACAAAGTTACAAAGACCCTCTCCCCATGGACATTTCCAAAATCGATCTGAACCTGCTGGTGGTCTTGCACCACTTGCTTTTGAAGAAGCGGGTGTCTGCCGTGGCTGAGCTGCTGGGCATGAGCCAACCGGCCGTCAGCAGTGCCTTGGGGCGCTTGCGCGCCACCTTGGGCGATGAGCTATTTTTGCGTACACAAGGCGGCATGGAGCCCACGCCCTACGCCATGCAATTGGCCGAACCTGTGGCGGTGGCTTTGGATGGTCTGCAGCAAGCCTTGAATGTGCGCGCGGCATTTGATCCAGCGCTGAGCACGCGCAGCTTCTGCCTGGCCATGACCGATGTGGGCGAGATGTATTTTTTGCCGGTGTTGGTGGATGCCCTGACCCGGTCAGCCCCGGGGGTGACCTTGCAGGTGGTCAGCGTGACGCAGGCCTCGCTCAAAGAAGACATGGCCACTGGCCGCATTGACCTGGCCATGGGCTTGCTGCCGCAGTTGCAGGCGGGGTTTTTTCAGCAAGCCTTGTTTCGCCAAAAATACATTTGTCTCATGCGCAAGGGGCATGCCTTGGCGGGTCAAAACAAGTTGGATTTGGCTTCGTTCACGGCTGCCGAGCATGTGCGCATCGTGGCCGCAGGCACAGGGCACGGCCGGGTCGACGTGGCCTTGGAGCAGCAAAAACTGCGCCGACGCTTTCGCCTGACGGTGCCGCATTACGTGGCCTTGGGCGATGTGTTGAGCCATTCAGATTTGATTGCCACCGTGCCCGAGCGGTTTGCCGACCGCACCTTGGTGCCCTTTGGCCTGGTCAAGCGGGACTTGCCCATGGCTGTGGACGAGAGCGCCATCCACCAGTTTTGGCATGGTCGCTTGCTGCGAGATCCCGGGCATCGCTGGCTTCGGCAAGCCATTCAAAAGCTTTTTGGCGATGGTGAAACACCGCAAAACGAGCAAGCCGTCTGAATGGGCTTGACTTGGGCAGCTGCTTTTTGGTTCCGGTCCGTAGAAGTTTGAAATGGGTGCTTTTTTGTAGGATCGGCGCTCTCGGGGCGATGGGTGGTGGTCTGCGGGGCTTTATCGCGACGAGGGCGTCGCTCCTACAGGGGGAATGGCTGCCATTTCTTTGGGTGATGGCCCGCCATTTGTGGGAGCCCCGCCCTCGGGGCGATGGGTGGTGGTCTGCGGGGCTTTATCGCGACGAGGGCGTCGCTCCTACAAGGGGAATGGCTGCGATTTCTTTGGGTGATTGCCTGCCTTTTGTGGGAGCCCCGCCCTCGGGGCGATGGGTCGTGGTCTGCGGGGCTTTATCGCGACGAGGGCGTCGCTCCTACAGGGGGAATGGCTGCCAATTTTTCGGGTGATGGCCTGTATTTTGTGGGAGCCCCGCCCTCGGGGCGATGGGTCGTGGTCTGCGGGGCTTTATCGCGACGAGGGCGTCGCTCCTACAAGGGGAATGGCTGCCATTTCTTCGGGTGATGGCCTGTATTTTGTGGGAGCCCCGCCCTCGGGGCGATGGGGGGTGGTCTGCGGGGCTTTATCGCGACGAGGGCGTCGCTCCTGGTATGGATTGACCTGTCAATAGGTGTCGGTTGTTTTACAGCTATCTCTCTGTTTCTTTTGTCTTCTCTGTCAGTGACTGTGGATCAGGGACTACG
>JAIXOX010000042.1 GCA_027486555.1 Comamonadaceae bacterium | reverse complement strand
CTGGGCTGGGACTTGCAGCCGGGCGATTTGGTGTGCTTTCACATGCTCAGCCTGCACGCCTCGGCCGGGGTGGACGGCACGCACCGCAGACGCGTGTACTCGGTGCGCTTTTTGGGCGACGACATGACCCATGCGCCCCGCCCCTGGGTCACCTCGCCGCCGTTCCCCGGGCTGGACCAAGAGCTGCCCGCAGGCGTGCCGATGGACCATGCGCTGTTTCCTTTGATGTCGGTCTGAGGGTTCCAGCGCAGTTCTAAAACTCGCCATCAGAACATCAGCAGTCTGCACGCCAAGAAAGAACACCAGAAATCAATCAAAAGGTAGTCACAAGCCCTATTCCCAAGAAGTGGCCAACTCATAAAATCAAGGCATGCCCACGCCCCAAGCCCACATCAACCCGTCCATGCTCCGTTGGGCGCGTGGTCGTGTGGGCATTGATTTGCAGACCGCCGCCAAAGCGGCACACGTCAAACCCGAGCAGCTGGAGCGATGGGAAATGGGAGACGGATTGCCCACCTTCAAGCAAGCGCAAAACGTTGCGCATGCGCTGCATGCGCCGTTTGGTTTTTTCTTTTTGCAGCAGCCACCAGAAGCAGCACCGCTGCTGCCCGACCTGCGCACTGTCGGTGGTGCTCCGGTTGAAAAACCCAGCGTCAACCTGATCGAAACCATCCAGCACGCCCTGCAACGCCAAGCTTGGTACGCCGATTACCAGCAAGAGCAAGGGGCTCAGACTCTGCCCTTTGTAGGCAAATTCAAAGCCAGTGCCAGCCCACCTACCGTGGCAGCCGATATTCGGCAAGTGCTGGGCGTGGACGTTGAACAAGGCCAACGTCAGTGGGATGTGTACCACCGGGACCTGATGCAGGCGGCTGAGCAGTCGGGCATCCTCGTCATGCGCAGCGGCATTGTGGGCAACAACACGCGCCGCAAATTGGACGTGGGCGAATTTCGAGGCTTTGCCATCAGCCACGCCACAGCGCCAGTCATCTTCATCAACGCAGCCGATGCGCCAGCCGCACGCCTGTTCACGCTGCTGCACGAGCTGGCTCACATCTGGCTGGGCAGCAGCGGCATATCGAATGCCGCCCACGGCAACACCCGCACAGAAGAAGTGGCCTGCAATGCCATTGCCGGGGAATTTTTGGCACCAGCAGACGCCTTTCAAGCCGCTTGGGCCGACGCTTCGCCCGATTGGCCTGTGCGCTTGGCTGAGCTGGCCCGGCGTTTTCATATCAGCCAACTGGTGGTGGCGCGGCGTGCGCTGGACCTGGGTTTGATCAACCGCGAGACCTATAACAATTTCTACCTCGCGGAACTGGAGCGCTTTCGGCAAGCCGAAAGCCAGGGGGGCAGTTATTACCGCAATGCGGGTTCCAAAAACAGCACGCGCTTTGCCAAAGCCGTCATCGCTGAAGCCTTCAGCGGTCGGCTCTTGCTGCGAGACGCGGGCAAGCTCCTCGGTGTGCAACCCGCGAACCTTCGCGCATTTGCCGAGCAACTGGGACCATGAATTATCTGCTGGACGCCAACACCCTCATCGAAGCCAAAAACTGCCACTACAGCATGACCATCTGCCCGGGCTATTGGTCATGGATATTGCAAAGTCATGGCCAAGGCGTGGTGGCCAGCATTGAAACGGTGCGCCAAGAACTTCAGCGCGGTAACGACGAACTGGCGGTTTGGTCCAAAACTTACAAAGACCTGTTTTGGACCGTGTCTGACGCGGCCACACAAGATGCCTTTACAAAGGTACAACCCATGTGGCCAACTCGGCCACGCAGATGAAAACCGGGGCCGTTGATGATTTTTTATCTGGCGCTGACCCTTGGCTGATCGCCAAAGCCATGACCATGCCCGACTCTGTTCTGGTTACGCATGAACAGCCCAACCCACATGTAAAACGCAAATTCATCATCCCCAATGTGTGCCAGCAATTTGGGGTGAAGTGGGTCGACACGTTTCAGGTGTTGGGCGCGACGGGGGCCCGCTTTGACCTGTTGCCAACGTAACCCTAAGACGGTTCGGCCACACCCTGCCGACTGCACTGGGTCTTGATTGCGCATACACCGCAACGCGGCTCAATCAGGCACACACCTTTGCTGATGCCCACTTGGGGTGATGCAACCTGACCAAATACGACAAACACGATATCGATGTACCGGATCGGCAAACCCGTCGCCTCCGCAAAACGCCTGCCCTCCAAGATCGCCTTGAAGATTTGATCTTCGCTCTTCAACAAGCCCAAGCGGTGGAACAGCCTGCAGATCACACGGTCTGGCTTCAACAGATTCAGGCCGATAGCAAAGGGGAATGCTGGGCTAGAAAACCAAAATTGCCGAAATGGGTCATGTAAGACAAGTGCGCGTGACTTTGAAGTGCAAATGATTGTCTTACATTTTGACGACTCAAAAATGAGGGGTTAGTGAGCTCCAAATCACAGGGTTTTCACGCATCCACATCGCATTTAATTTTGTATACAGTTTGGAACACAAAGAGGCACACATCTAGCCACTTTGAGTTTTCCCCTTTTGTCTACTGTCAAGGAGTCCCCTCCATGAGTTCAACCGTTCACCCCGTCGACGAGAAATTGCCCAGTGGCAAGCTCGCCGCTTTGGGCCTCCAACACGTCTTGGTGATGTACGCCGGTGCGGTGGCTGTGCCTCTGATCGTCGGCCGCGCCCTCAAACTCAGCCCCGAGCAAGTGGCCATGCTGATCTCGGCCGACCTGTTTTGCTGCGGCATCGTCACGCTGATCCAGTCGCTGGGTGCTACCCAGTGGTTTGGCATCAGGCTGCCGGTGATGATGGGTGTGACTTTTGCGTCCGTGGCCCCCATGGTCGCCATGGCCAACAACAACCCGGGCGTTCAAGGCGCGGGGCTGATCTTCGGGGCCATCATTGGCGCGGGGGTGATCTCGATCTTGATTGCGCCCATCGTGAGCCGCATGCTGCGGTTTTTCCCGCCGGTGGTCACAGGCACCATCATTGCCGTTATTGGTATCAGCTTGATGCGCGTGGGCATCAACTGGATTTTTGGCAACCCCTTTGGCCCCACAGCGCCCAGCATTCCCAACCCGGAACACCTGGCCTGGCTGGATGCCGCCAAACAAGCGGCCAG
>JAIXOX010000085.1 GCA_027486555.1 Comamonadaceae bacterium | reverse complement strand
GCTTCGGGCGAGACGTGGATGGCAGCAGGCACTTTGCCCGAGGCACCGCTCATGCGGCCATCGGTGACCAGTGCCACCTTGAAGCCCTTGCCTTGCAGCACGGCCAGCGGCGGGGTGAGTTTGTGCAACTCGGGCATGCCGTTGGCTTGCGGGCCTTGCCAGCGAACCACACAAATCACATCACGGTCGAGCTCACCGGCTTTGAAGGCTTGCTGCAATTCGTCTTGTGAATTGAACACGCGGGCCGGGGCTTCGATGACATGAAAGGCTTCAGGCACGGCCGAGATTTTGATCACGCTGCGGCCCAGGTTGCCTTGCAACAGTTTGAGGCCTCCCGTTGTGCTGAACGGGCTAATCGCGGGGCGCACCACGGTGTCGTCTTTGCTGGGACCAGCGTCTTGCCAGACCAGTTGCCCGTTTTGGGCAGACGGGATGCGGGTGAATTCACGCAGGCCACCCGGGCGCACCGTCAGCACATTGGCGTGCATCAAGCCCGCATCGAGCAACTCGCGGATCACGTAGCCCGGGCCACCTGCGGCCTGGAATTGGTTCACGTCGGCGCTGCCGTTGGGGTACACGCGGGTCAGCAGCGGCACCACGTCCGACAAGGCCGAGAAGTCGTCCCAGTCGATCACGATGCCCGCCGCACGCGCCACCGCCACCCAATGGATCAGGTGGTTGGTCGAGCCGCCCGTGGACAAGAGCGCCACCATGGCGTTGACGATGCAGCGCTCATCGACCACATGCCCGATGGGCGTGAAGTTTTTGTCCTTGACCAGCGCCAGCACGGTGCGGGCCGCTTCGCGGGTCAGCTCTTGGCGCACGCCCTCGCCCGGGTTGATGAAGGCGGTGCCCGGCACATGCAGGCCCATGGCCTCGAGCAGCATCTGGTTGCTGTTGGCCGTGCCGTAAAAAGTGCAGGTGCCTTCGCCGTGGTAGGCCTTCGATTCGGCTTCGAGCAGTTCGGCTCGGCCCACAAGGCCCAGCGCGGCTTGCTCGCGCACTTTGGATTTGGCGCTGTTGGACAAGCCGCTGGTCATGGGGCCTGCGGGCACAAACACCGTGGGCAAATGGCCAAACTGCAAAGCGCCGATCAAGAGGCCCGGCACGATCTTGTCGCACACGCCCAGCATGAGGGCGGCGTCAAACACATCGTGGCTGAGCGACACAGCCGTGGCCATGGCGATCACGTCGCGGCTGAACAGGCTCAGCTCCATGCCGGGTGTGCCTTGCGTGACGCCGTCGCACATGGCAGGCACGCCCCCGGCCACTTGGGCCGTGGCGCCCAGCTTGCGGGCTTCGTCTTTGATCAGGTCAGGGTAGTGTTGCAGCGGGGCGTGCGCCGACAGCAGGTCGTTGTAAGCGTTGACGATGCCGATGTTGCGCGCGCGCGGGGCCACGACTTTGATTTTGTCCAGGGCGGTGGCGCGGCTCTTGTCGCCCTCGGGCATGGCGGCAAACGCATGGGCCACGTTGGCGCAGCCCAAGCGCTGAGCGCCTGGATCTTGGCTGGCCGCAGCGTCGACTTGCCGCAAATAGGCCTGGCGGGTCGGGCCGCTGCGCTCGGTGATGCGGGCGGTCACAGCCGCCACGGTGGGGTGAAGTGTCATGGGCTAGAGCTTTGCATGTCGATGCGTTGCGTTTTGTTGCGATGTAACAAAGTTACACGTCACATGCTAACCGCTAAGTGATTGACCCAATGCCTGGCAAGTTACCAACGGGTTCCGAAAAGCTGCACTTGAAAAAAGGACCCTGAGGTCCTTTTTTGGAGGGGAACGGCGGGCAGCAGCCCGGCAGAATCACTCGATCGAGACTTCCACGCGGCGGGCTTGGGCATCGGCACCGGCTGCCATCTCAATGTTTTCCGGTTTTTTCAAGCTCATTTGACCCTCTGACACACCCAACTCCATCAGGACAGCCTTGACCGACAAGGCGCGTTGTTTGGCCAACTCTGCGTTTAACTCGGCTGAGCCCGTGCTGTCGTGAAAGCCGCTGAGTACCAAGGTTTTACCCTGAGCTGCCGCTTGCACCACGGCGGCCAAGGCTTCTTTGGCCCCGGCGGCCAGGTCGGCCTTACCCGAAGCAAAATAGAATTTCACAATGCCACCTTCCACACGCACCGCACTTTCGTCAGCCGACAGCGGCAAAGCAGCAGGCGCCGAATCCGCCACGACGGGGGTTGCGGGTGGTGATTTTTTCAAAGTTTTGCCCACGCCCACGCCCACCGCGAGGCTGATGGCCAACACGATCACGGGAATCAAAATGGCCCAAACCACGGTTTGGTCGTCATCTTGTTGATTTGACATCTTTATGCTCCAAAAAATTAATCGCGCCATTGTAATCGCGGGGCCTTGCACATGACCTATGACGCAGCAGACGCTGCCACCGATGGGCCTGCGATGGCCCAGCCGCTGGTTTTTCAGCGAGACGTTCTTGACCGTTTTCGGGCGCAATGCGCTGCTGGGCAGGATTTGTGGGTGTTTGGCTATGCCTCGCTGCTGTGGCGGCCCGAGTTTGAGGCGCAAGAGCAGCACCTCAGCCAGGTCTGGGGCTGGCACAGGGCCTTGAAAATGTGGAGCCGATTGAACCGGGGCAGCCCCGAATGCCCTGGCCTGGTTTTCGCGCTGGTGCGGGGAGGCAGTTGCAAAGGGGTGGTGTATCGAATCGCCCCCGAGCAAGCCGATGCGGTGCTCACACGTCTGTGGGCGCGCGAAATGCCCATGGACGTTTACACCCCCAGTTGGTTGCCGTGCAACACCCCGCAAGGCATGGTGCGGGCGCTGGCCTTCACCCTGCCCCGCAGCAGCCCCAGCTTCACCGGACAGTTGCCGGCTGAAACTTACCGGCAAATATTTCAGCAAGCACAAGGCCGGTTTGGCACCACGCTGGACTATGCCCTGCAAACCTACCGCAGCTTGCAGGCCCACGGCATCGAAGACCGGTCGCTGGCCAGCTTGTTGCGCCACGCAGACTGAGCGTTGAGCGTTGAGCGTGGTGCGAAAACCTTCCCGTTTCAGTCAGGGCGCATGGCGTCTCTTCAGCCCAATGCCCCCGGATTGCGCTGGCTCAAACCCTCAAAAGGCCATGTCCATATACTTGAGGCATGAACATCGCCGACCTGCGCAAGAGCTACGACAAAGCCGAGCTCAACGAAAACGCCTCCCACGCCGACCCCTTAAAGCAGTTTGAGCAATGGCTGCAAGAGGCCATCGCTGCCGAAGTGCCCGAACCCAACGCCATGACACTGGCCACCGTGGCCAGCAATCTGCGCCCCAGCACCCGGGTGGTGCTGATCAAGGGCTATGACACGCGCGGCATTGTCTGGTACACCAACTACGACAGCCGCAAGGGACAAGAGCTGGCAGGCAACCCCTTTGCAGCGCTGCAGTTTCACTGGGTCGAGCTCGAACGCGTGGTGCGCATCGAGGGCCGGGTGGAAAAAGTGTCTGACGAAGAAAGCGACGCTTATTTCCACAGCCGCCCACTTGATTCCCGCATTGGCGCTTGGGCCTCGCCACAAAGCCAGGTGATCGATGGGCGCACCGTGCTGGTGACCAACGCCGCCAAATACGCCGCGCAGTTCATGCTGCAACCCCCTCGCCCACCGCACTGGGGCGGCTACCGACTGTTGCCCGACAACTGGCAGTTCTGGCAAGGACGCAAAAGCCGCCTGCACGACCGCCTGCGTTACACACCAGAGGGCAGCGGCTGGCTGCGCGAGCGTTTGGCGCCCTGAAGGCTTCAAGCCGATGGACGACCGGCTGTCGCCTCAAACGTCCGGTAAGCCGTCATGAAGACGCCGATGTCTTCAAAGTAGGGCATGGCCCCGGCCTGCATCACCGTCACCTGCCAATTGGGGCGATCGCGCACCAGACCGAGCGCCCGGTAATCGGTGAAATCGCCCCGCGTCCCGTGCACCACCCACACCGGCAGGCGCAAGCTTTCATACACATCGTGCATGTCGGCGCTGAACAAGGCCCCACTCAAAAACGACAAAGGGGCTTGCTCTGCGTTGGGGACATCCGCGGTACGCACGGCATAAGCCCACAAGGTTTCATCGATTTGCCGACCGCCCCAAGTGCGCTGCAAAAAGTAACGCACCACCGAGGGCCGCGACAGCTGACGGAACAAAAAACGCCCCCAAGCAGGCCCGGGGCGGCGCAAGAACCCATCAAAAGGGGCCATGTACAGCGTGCTGCCTGCAGGCTGGCGCAGCGACTTGCCGCCCCGAAAACCCGTAGGACTGACCAAGGCCAGCGTGGCAAACAAGTTGGGCGACTGCTGCGCCACACGGGCCAAAAATTCGCACGACAAGGACACCGCCAGCGCATGCAGGGGCTGCCCGGGATGACGTTGCGCCACCCATTGCGCCACCTGCAAGATGGCCGAACACATGTCGCCCACGCTGTAAGCACGGGGCAAACGCTCAGACAGCCCAAAACCTGGCAGATCCAGGGCATACACGCTGTGGTTCTGGCGCAGGGCCTCAAACAGGGGGCGGATCTCTGCGGCCGAGGGCAAGGCATTGACGCTGTGCACCAACAACACAGGCGGGCCTGAACCCCCTGCATACACCGCGATGCGGCCCGTCTCTGCGCTCAGTGTGTGCAGATCGGCTTGGAGTGCGAGAGGCTGGGGGGGATTCATGGTCCGATGTTAGGGCATGCGGACCCCAGCGATGCCCAAAGAGTCAAGCAGGCAGCACAGCCAGCAAGGCCATCGTGAGCGAGATGCCCAGCATGGAAATCAGGGTTGACACGGCCACTGCGGCGGTCACGGTGTCCTCTTCCTTGCGGTAACGCTGAGAAAACAAGAACACATTGGCCCCAATCGGCAAGGCAGCCGCCACCACCATGACCGACAAGTGCAAGCCACGCAGACCCAACAACCAGCCCACCGCCAGCATGAGCGCCGGGTGCAGCACGGTTTTCACCAGCGAGGGCATAAGGGCCGATTTGAACTGCCGCCCAACCGGCGTTTGCGACAAGGTGATGCCCACCAACACGAGCGCAATCGGACCAAAGGCACTGCCCAGCAAAGCCAGGGGACGGTCCACCACCGGATGCAGGCCCCAGCCGGTTTGGGCGTAGGCCAAGCCCAGCAAAATGGGCAAGGGCACAGGGTGGATGATGGCGTTGCGCACGGCCGATGCCACCGTGCGCCAGATGGGCCGCTGCTCGCCGGACAAAGCCGCTTGCTCGTGCGCCACTTGCAGCTCCAGCACCAAGGTCGCAGCACTCAGCAAAACCAGGGCATGCAACGAAATCAAGGTGAACAGCAGCACTTGCCCCTCTTGCCCGTAGGCGAGGCCAATCAAGGGCACACCAATCATGAGGGTGTTGCTGAAAATTCCCGCCAGGGCCAGGACCGAGGCACGGCTATTACCGCCATAAGCCCACAGCATGGTCACAAACAAAACGCCCGCCGCCAAAAAGTATTGCGCCACGGGTTTGAAGTCAAGCTGTTCAATGTGCACGCTGCTCATGGTGCGAAACAGCAGAGCCTGGGTCAACACCAAAAACACCAAATTGGACAAATCGCGCACCGACTCGCCCCGCACCAGCTTGGCCTTGCCAGCGACAAAGCCAATAAAAATCAGCAACACCACTGGCAAAAGCGAAGAAAGAACGGGATGGTCAAGGTTCATGCCCTGATTATCCCGTGGGCTAAGCCACCCTCGATGGCGGAGAAACCACGCAGCGCCGCCTTGGGCGACGCCACGCCGCCCCTTAAAACGTGGCCTGAACCCCCAGCTTGAAGCTGCGCCCCGGCAAAGGCGACTTGCCAAAAGCGGTGCTTGTGAGGATGGAACTGGCGCTGTAGGCCAGCTGGTCGGTCAGGTTATCCAGGCGGGCAAACCAGTTCAGCACCGTGTTGTCCAGCTTCTGGCGGTAAGACACGCTGGCGTTGACCAAGGTGTAAGACCCCGTGGCCACACTGCCATCGGGCACACGCTTTTGTGCGGCATGCCAGTCGGCTCCCAGCTTGGCGCTCCAGGGGCCTTGCGCATGGACCAGCGTCGCACCCACACGCATGGGTGCGATGCGCGGCAAGGGCTCACCCGTGCTGCTTTGGGTGGCGCGCACCGTGTCGGCCCGCCAGTCCAGATCGAGCGTCGAAGCGCCTTGCCACAGGCGCTGTCGGCCGCTGGCTTCCAGACCATTGAATTGGGCCTTGACGCCTTGGTAAACCTGCACCGGCAAACTGTCCTCCACATCCGGGGTGTTCATCAGGCCAATGTAGTTGGCAAATTGGCTGGCAAAGGCCGTCACATTCAAGCTGTCGTGGCCAGACTTCCACTGCACGCCCGCATCGAAACTCTTGGACTTTTCCAAACCCAAGTCCTTGTGACCGATTTCCCAAGCGTTGGTGGCCAGGTGCGGGCCATTGGCAAACAACTCGTAGTCTTTGGGCGCACGCTGCGTCAAGGCCGCATTGCCGGTCAAAGACCAGGTGGGCGACAGCTTGAAGACCGCCCCAGCGGCCACGCTGAAGGGGGTGAATTTCTGGGCACCAATGGCGTCATCAAAACGGGGCAAATCGGGGTTGCCCAGAGACTCCACCCGCACCGACTCCCAACGCGCCCCGGCCGTGACTTGACCCCAGAGGGTGGGCAGCTCTTCGTGCACAAACAGCGCCTGGCTGCGCGTGCGGCTGAAGGGGGCAAAGGCTTCATCACCCACCGCAGAAAAGCGGCTCGATTCGGTCTGCACGCCCACCACGCCTTGCCAACCCAGCAGAGGGCGGTGACGCGCCTCGATGCGCAGGTCTTGCCCTTGGTTGGCAAACACCGTCCCGGCCACGCCTTCGTCAAACTCGGTGTGCTGGTAATCGGTGTGGCTCAAGCGGGCTTTGACGCTTTCAAACCAGCCCGGCAGTTGGCGCACTTGCCCTTCCAGCGCGTAGCGCGTGGTCTTCATGCCAATCGTCACCTGGTCTTCGGCCACGGTGCCGTAATCGCTTTGGTAGGTGTTGACCGATGCGCCCAGAAACCCGTGGTCCCAAAAGGTACTGGCCCCGACGGCCCCGCCCCGGGATTGGCTGGCGGAGTTGCAAATGCGCCGGGCATGGGCAGGCGAGTCGGGTTTCTCGCACGCCAGCGATAACGGCACGCGCACATCGCCTGTGCGGCGGTCAAAGCCGTCCAGGTGCAAAGCAAAACGCTCATTGCCCACCTCGACCAAGCCTGCGACGCTGCGCTCGTCATTCCCCGTGCCTGCTTGCAGCTGGGCTTTGCCCAACACGCCCGAGACCGGTGCACGCGGGATGCGGTTGTCGATCACGTTGACCACCCCGCCCACGGCGCTGCCACCATAGAGCAAGGCGGCTGGGCCGCGCAAAACCTCGATGCGGTCGGTGGACAAGACATCCAGCGGCACCGCGTGGTCGTAGCTGAGCGCCGAGGCGTCCAGGCTGGAGGCGCTGTTGTTCAACACCCGGATGCGGTCGCCGTCCAGTCCACGAATGACGGGGCGGCTGGCGTTGGGACCAAAGTAAGTGCTGGACACACCGGGCAAGCCGTTCAGGGTTTCACCCAAAGTGCTTTGCCCGCGTTCGAGCAGATCGGCGCGGCCCAAGGTGCTCACAGGCACGGTGCTGCTGTCGCGCCCCAAAGGGTTGCCGGTGATGACGATTTCACCGGGCACACCCGGTGCGGCGCTTTGCGCCCAAACATTTGAAAAAGACAAAGTGGCCAAGCAGGCATAAGCCAAGGCCGAAAGCTGAAAAGAATGTGTCATGACGATGTGATTTGAAAAACAGGAACAAGCAAGCGCCTTCCGCCCAAGACGGAAAGACAGCTCAACAGGATCAGGGGTTCAAATCAGCGCAGGTGGCGCACGGGCCTGCGCCGGGGACCAGAGGTGCTGGTCAGAATACGAATCTGCACGAATGATGGGGGGCGCCATGGCCACCATCGGGACCAAGCCCGGTGCGTTCGATGCAATCAGCCGTTCGGCTAGGGACAGGTGATCCAGCACACGGCACAGATCGGAGTCGGCCTCATGGCCCAGGGCGTCTGAATGCCCTCCGTGCCGATGTTCATCTTGCACGTGCCCAGCATGCGCATGCGCCTCATGCGCCTCATGCGCCTCATGCGCTTCATTCGGCTCAGCGGGGGCCGTGAGCGCCTGCCGAGGCCCAGGCTCAATGCCATGCTCAATGCCATGCAAATGTCCCCAAAGTGGGGCCCACAACAAGGCCACCACCAGCAGGATATTCAGCCAGCGGGGCAGGCAAGCGCGCGGAAAACTCATGACGGGCTCAGTGGGCAGCAGCAGGTCAATGCACGTGCTTCATGCCGCAGTACTTCCCCAACGCCAGCCCCTTGCAGGCGGCTTGCAGATCTTTGGTGCACTGGGCCGGCTTTTTGCCAGACTCCAGGCATTTGGCCGCCGCCTCGTGGGCCTCGGCCATGGCGCGGTGTCGGGCAATGTCTTCCTGGACTTCTTTGTTGCTGTGCTGGGCCAAGGCGGCCCAGGACAAGCTCATGGCGGCAAGCAAAAAGGCAATTTTTTTCATGGGTTTTCTAGGGGTTGATGGGCTTTGCCGAGACGCGCTTCAGATCGGGCATCGACCGAGTCCGACAGCGGTCATTGTCACACACGCACCAGACGCGCAAACGTCTTTTTGAATTTGGTCACCTTGGGCGCGGCCACCGCCATGCAGTAGCCCTGATAAGGGTTGCGCTCAAAGAAGTCTTGGTGGTATTCCTCGGCCGCGCTGTAGTTGGCCAGGGCCAGCACCTCGGTCACGATGGGCTGACCAAAAGCACGGGCAGCCGTCAACTCGGCGATCATCGCCCGCGCCTCTTCGGCCTGCTCGGGCGTGGTGAAGTAGATGCCGCTGCGGTATTGCGTGCCCGCGTCGTTGCCCTGGCGGTTCAAGGTGGTGGGGTCATGGATCACAAACAAGATTTCCAGCAACTCGCGGGTGCTGATTTGCGCCGGGTCGTATTCGAGTTTGACCACCTCGTTGTGGCCCGTGCGGCCGGTGCAGACTTCTTCGTAGGTGGGGGCCACGGTTTGGCCGTTGCAGTAGCCCGACTCCACATCGGTCACGCCGCGCACCTTGACGTACACCGCCTCGGTGCACCAAAAGCAGCCGCCGCCCAAAACCAGAGTTTGTGTCATGTGGGTTCCTTGTTGAATAGGGATTGGATTATCCGTGGGGCAGCAGCCCGCCCTGCACCGCTTGCACAAAGTCCCCCAGCGCCGTCTGGTCTCGGTCGCTGCGCCACAGGCAACGCGTGTCGTAACGCACATCCACATCACGCAGCGGCACGAACACCGCACCCGCCAGCGCCGATTGCTGCAGGGCCTGCGGCACCAAGGCCACGCCCAAGCCTTGAGAGACCAAGGACACCACACTCAGCCAGTGGCGCAGCTCGTGCACCACGGGCGGCATCCAGCCGGCCTGCTCACACAGCATCAGGATGCGCTCGTGGTAATCGGGCGAGACCGTGCGGGACACCACCACCAAATCTTGGCCCTTCAGTGAATCCAAGCCCACACTGGCCGCCCCTGCCAAGGGGTGGCTGGCGGGCAAACACGCCACCAAGGGCTGGCTGGCCACCAAAATCTGCTCGAAACCCGGCGGCACCCGAGGCGTGTGCACAAAGCCCACATCCAGACGCTCGCGCAACAAGTCAGACAGCTGCTCGGACGAGCTCAGCTCGCGCAGCACCAGGCGCAAACGCGGGTGGCTGACTTGAAAGCGGCTCAAGATTTGCGGCAGGCCGCAATACAGCATGGTCCCGGCAAAACCAATGTGCAGCTGGCCCGACTGGCCCTCGGCCACATCGCGCGCCTCTCGTGCTGCGGCACTGGCCTGCGCCAGCAAGGCCCGGGCAGCGGGCACAAAGGCCTGCCCCGCCGCCGTGAGCTGCACGCCCCGGCTGTTGCGGGTGAACAGCTGTGCCCCCACCGATGCTTCGAGCTGCTGAATGTTCAGGCTGAGCGGCGGCTGCGAGATGGACAGGCGCTGGGCCGCGCGGCCAAAGTGCAGCTCTTCGGCCAGCATGAGGAAATAGCGCAGGTGACGGAATTCCATGAATTAAAATAATGTATTGATGTATAGGCAATCAATATTAGACAACTATTCATCTCACCCCGACAATATATTCAGGATTTTTTCACGGAGACACTCATCATGGCCACCACCAAAAACACCTTCAGCTGGGAAGACCCCTTCAACCTCAGCGCGCAACTGACCGACGACGAGCGCCAGGTGCAAGAAGCCGCCCGCGCCTACTGCCAGGAACGCCTGCTGCCCCGCGTGACCGATGCCTTTTTGAACGAGACCACCGACGTGGCCATCTTCCGAGAGATGGGCGAGCTGGGCCTTTTGGGCGCCACCATTCCCGAGCAGTACGGCGGCGCAGGCCTGAACTACGTCTGCTACGGCCTGGTGGCGCGTGAAGTCGAGCGCGTGGACTCGGGCTACCGCTCCATGATGAGCGTGCAGTCCTCTTTGGTGATGTTGCCCATCAACGATTTTGGCTCTGAAGCCCAAAAACAAAAATACCTGCCCAAACTGGCGCGTGGCGAGTGGATCGGCTGCTTTGGCCTGACCGAACCCAACCACGGCTCTGACCCCGGCAGCATGATCACCCGCGCCAAGAAAGTGCCCGGCGGCTATTCGCTCAGCGGTGCCAAGATGTGGATCACCAACAGCCCGATCGCTGATGTGTTCGTGGTGTGGGCCAAGGACGACGGCGGCCAGATCCGTGGCTTCATTTTGGAAAAAGGCTGGAAAGGCCTGAGCGCCCCAGCAGTGCACGGCAAGGTCGGCTTGCGCGCTTCGATCACCGGCGAGATCGTCATGGACGAAGTGTTCTGCCCTGAAGAAAACGCTTTTCCTGAAGTGCGAGGCTTGAAAGGCCCCTTCACCTGCCTCAACAGCGCGCGCTACGGCATCGCCTGGGGCGCTCTGGGCGCTGCCGAAGACTGCTACACCCGCGCCCGCCAGTACGTGATGGACCGCCAACAGTTTGGCCGCCCCTTGGCCGCCAACCAGCTGATCCAGAAGAAACTGGCCGACATGCTGACCGAAATCAGTCTGGGCCTGCAGGGCTGCCTGCGCCTGGGCCGCATGAAGGACGAAGGCACCGCCTCTGTGGACCTGACCTCCATCCTCAAGCGCAACAGCTGCGGCAAGGCCCTGGACATCGCCCGCATGGCGCGCGACATGATGGGCGGCAACGGCATCAGCGCCGAATACGGCGTGGCCCGCCACCTGGTGAACCTGGAAGTGGTCAACACCTACGAAGGCACGCACGATGTGCACGCTTTGATTTTGGGCCGCGCCATCACCGGGATTCCTGCTTTCTCGAATTGAAGCTGGGCTCCCAACAATCAAAAGGCTGCCCATGGGCAGCCTTTTTTTGGTGGTCCAGCGTACGCCAGCGGCTTGACGGCGGGCCTGCCCAAGGCGTACAGTACTAACCAGTCAGTCATTAGCCTCATTCAGTGATTCCCGCCGAACACCACACCCCCTTCAAACGCGAACGCCGCAAACAAGACCGCCCGGGCGAATTGCTCGAAGCAGCGCTCGACTTGTTTGTGGAAAAAGGCTTTGCGGCCACCCGCGTCGAAGAAGTCGCCTTGCGGGCGGGCGTGTCCAAGGGCACGCTGTTTTTGTACTTTCCCAGCAAGGAAGACCTGTTCAAGGCCGTGGTGCGCGAGAACGTGGTCGCCACCGTGGCCCAGGGCGCTGCGGAGCTGGCGCAGTATCAGGGCAGCGCCAGCGAATTGATCGAGCGGATGATGCTGCAATGGTGGCGGCGCTATGGCGCAACCAAGGCCTCGGGCATCTCCAAACTGGTGATGAGCGAGGCCAGCAACTTTCCCGACCTGGCGGATTTTTTCCGCACCGAAGTCGTCACGCCCGCCCACGCGTTGGTGCGCACCGTCTTGCAGCGCGGCATCGACCTTGGGGAGTTCCGCCCGGTCAACGTGGAGCTCACGCTGCATTCGGTCATGTCGCCATTGCTGTTTTTGGTCATGTGGAAGCACTCCATGGGGCCGTGCTGCCCCAACCATGAGCAAATTGACCCGGAAGCCTTTATCTCGCAACATGCACAATTGTTGGCGCGTGGCCTGTCTTCAGCTTGATCCACAACCGATCACACCCTCTCACCATGAAAAAATCAACCCTCTGGATCCTCTCGGCCGTGGCCTTGGCCGCACTGCTGGCAGGTGGTGCCCGCTGGGCCAGCCAGCGCCAGGCAAGCCCAAACCCGACAGCCGCTGCGGTAGCAGCGCCCAGCATTGAATTGGCCGCCTCCGATGTGTTCACCGCCAAAACCCAAACCCTGAGCTTGGGCATCGCGGTCTCGGGCTCCCTCAAGGCCACGCAAAGCGCCATCGTCAAAGCCCGCGTGGCCGGCGAGTTGCTGGAGCTGAGCGTGCGCGAAGGCGACCGCGTGCAAGCCGGGCAAGTCATCGCCCGAATTGAACCCAGCGAGTACCAGGCGCGTGTGCGCCAGACCCAGCAGCAAGCCGATGCGGCCAAGGCCCAGGTGGACATTGCCCAGCGCCAGTTTGACAACAACCAGGCGCTGGTGAACCAGGGCTTCATCTCGCAAACCGCCCTGCTCACCTCGCAGGCCAGCCTGAACGGTGCCAAGGCCACGCACGAAGCAGCGCTCGCGGCGCTGGACCTGACCAACAAGTCCTTGGCCGATGCCACCTTGCGCTCGCCTCTGTCGGGTGTGGTGGCACAGCGCCTGGCGCAGCCGGGTGAACGTGTGGCCATCGAAGCCCGGCTGGTCGAGGTGATCAACTTGTCACAACTCGAACTCGAAGCAGCCCTCACGGCCGAAGACGCCAGCCGCGTGCGGGTCGGCATGACAGCACAGTTGAACGTCGAGGGCGTGTCCGAACCGGTGCCTGCCAAAGTCTTGCGCATCAACCCCAGCGTCCAAATGGGCAGCCGAAGCATCCTGGTTTACCTGGGCGTCCAAGGCCGCGAGGGTTTGCGCCAAGGCCAGTTTGCCCAAGGCAGCCTGGGCACACAAAGCCTGCAGGTCATGGCCGTACCCGTGAGCAGCGTGCGCACCGACAAACCCCAACCCTATGTGCAGGTGGTGCAGGACGGCTTGGTGCGGCACATCACAGTGCGGACAGGCGAGCGCAGCGAGGGTGAGCAACAAAGTCTGGTGGCCGTGACCGACGTGTCCGAAGGTACACAAGTGCTGTCGGGCAGCGTGGGGGCGGTGCGCGAAGGGGTGCGGGCCAAGTTCACGGCCCCGGCCAAGTCAGTTGTGGCCCCGGCTGCGGCGTCGGCCACACCCGCCAGCGCAGCGAAATAACAGGGTTTACAGCATGTGGTTCACCCGTGTCAGTTTGCAAAACCCGGTGTTTGCCACCATGGTCATGTTGGCCCTGGTGGTGATGGGCATTTTCTCGTTCCAGCGCCTCCAAGTCGATCAATTCCCCAACATCGACTTTCCGGTGGTGGTCATCAGCACCGAGTACCCCGGCGCATCGCCCGAAATTGTGGAAAGCGAAGTCTCCAAAAAGATCGAAGAAGGTGTCAACTCGATCGCTGGCATCAGCGCCCTGACTTCTCGCAGCTTCGAAAACCAGTCCGTGGTCATCATGGAGTTTCAGCTGCAAATCGACGGTCGCAAAGCGGCCGAAGATGTGCGCGAAAAAGTCGCCGCGCTGCGCACCTTGCTGCGCACCGAGGTCAAAGAACCCCGGGTGTTGCGCTTTGACCCTTCCAGCCGCGCCGTGTGGTCGCTGGCCGTCATTCCCGAAGGTGACAAACTCAATGCCGTGGAATTGACCAACTGGTCCGAGCAGGTGCTTAAAAAGCGTCTGGAAAATGTGCGTGGTGTGGGCTCGGTGACCATGGTAGGCGGCAGCAAACGCGAGATCAACCTGTATTTGAACCCGGCCAATATGGAGGCGCTCGGTATCACCGCTGAACAAGTGGTCACCGCCGTGCGCAACGAAAACCAAGACTTGCCAGTGGGCGCGATCCGCTCGCTTCAGCAAGAACGCATGGTGCAGATCAGCTCGCGCATGCAAAGGCCAGAGGACTTTGGCCGCATCATCGTGGCCCGCAAAAACGGTACGCCCATTCGCTTGTCGCAAGTGGCCACGGTGCAAGATGGCGCGCAAGAGCTGGAGAACCTGGCCCTTTACAACGGCCAGCGCACCCTCTTGATGTCGGTGCAAAAGTCGCAAGACGAAAACACCATCCAAGTGGTCGACGGCCTGGTCAAGGCCGTGGCCGAGTTGCAAGCCCAACTGCCGCAGGGCGTCAAGCTCGAGCCCATCACCGACGGCTCACGGCCCATCCGCGTGTCGGTCAACAACGTGCGCCAGACCCTGATCGAAGGGGCCATCCTCACGGTGCTGATCGTGTTTTTGTTCCTCAACTCCTGGCGATCCACCGTCATCACGGGCCTGACGCTGCCGATCTCGCTGATTGGCACCTTCATGTTCATGCAGATGTTCGGCTTCACCATCAACATGATCACGCTGATGGCGCTGAGCCTGTGCGTGGGCCTGCTGATCGACGACGCGATTGTGGTGCGCGAGAACATCGTGCGCCATGTGCAAATGGGCAAAAACGCCTACAAAGCCTCTTTGGAGGGCACGCAAGAGATTGGCCTGGCCGTGCTGGCCACCACCTTGTCCATCGTGGCGGTGTTTTTACCGATCGGCTTCATGGAAGGCATCATCGGCAAGTTCTTTCACGAGTTCGGCATCACCATCGTGGCGGCCGTGATGATCTCGATGTTTGTCAGCTTCACGCTCGACCCGATGCTGTCGAGCATCTGGCACGACCCGGCGATCGACGCGCACGGCAAAAGCCAAGCACCTGTCAGCTGGTACGACAAAAGCATTGGCCGCGTGACCGGCTGGTTTGACCGGGGTACCGAGCGTTTGGCCGATGGCTACCAAGGCATCTTGCGCTGGGCGCTGGTGCACAAAAAATCCACCGTGTTTTTGGCGCTGGGCATTTTTGTGGCCAGCGTGTTCATGGTCCGGCTGCTGGGCACCGAGTTCGTGCCCAAAGCCGACTTTTCCGAAACTTCGCTCAAATTTGAAACTCCGGTGGGCACCTCGCTTGAAGCCACTGAAGCCAAAACCCGCCAGGTCGAGGCCATCCTGCGCGACTTCAAGGAAGTGAGCTACACGGTCAGCACCATCAACACCGCCAACGCCCAAGGCAAGAACAACGTCAACCTGTACATCCGTTTGGTGGACCGCAAAAACCGCAGCCGCAACGCCGACCAGATGTCGGCCGCACTGCGCGAACGCCTCAAACAGGTGCCTGGCATCGCAGTCACACACGCCGGTTTGCTCGACGCGATTGGCGGCAACAAGCAAGTGGAGTTTTCGCTGCAAGGGCCGGATCAAAAAGAGCTGGAGCGCCTGGCGCTGCTGGCCTTGGCCAAGGTGCGTGACATTCCCGGCTTGGTGGACCTGGACTCCAGCGTGAAACCCAACAAACCCGTCATCGGCATCGAGGTGCTGCGCGACGCGGCCTCGGACCTGGGCCTGGGCACGGCGCAACTGGCGGGGCCTTTGCGCACTTTGGTGGCTGGGCAAACCGTGGGCAACTGGCGTGCCCCCGACGACCAGACTTACGACGTGAACGTGCGTCTGGCACCCGAGGCCCGCAACAGCCCGCAAGACCTGGAGCGCCTGCCCTTCATGGTGGCACCGGCCGCCGATGGCAGCCCCCGCATCGTGCGCCTGGGCCAAGTGGCCAAGGTCAGCGAAACCACCGGCTCCAACCAGATCAACCGCCGCGACATGATGCGCGAAGTGGCCATCAACGCCAACGTGTTCGGACGCTCGGCAGGAGAGGTCTCGGCCGATGTGCGCATCGCCATGGACAGCCTGAACCTGCCGCCCGGCTACCGTTACAGCTTTGGCGGCTCCACCAAGAGCATGGGCGAGTCCTTTGGCTACGCCTTGTCGGCCTTGGCCATGGCGGTGATCTTCATCTACATGATTTTGGCCAGCCAGTTCAAGAGCTTCTTGCAGCCCCTGGCTTTGATGACCTCCCTGCCGCTGACGCTGATTGGCGTGGTGCTGGCCCTGATGGCGTTTCGCTCGACCTTGTCGATGTTCTCTCTCATCGGCGTGATCATGCTCATGGGTTTGGTGACCAAAAACGCCATCTTGCTGGTGGACTTTGCCATCCGCGCCCGGGAAGACGGCCTGGAGCGCAGCGAAGCCTTGTTGCTGGCAGCCAAGGTGCGGTTGCGCCCGATTTTGATGACCACCTTGGCCATGATTTTTGGCATGGTGCCGCTGGCTTTTGCGCTGAGCGAAGGTGCCGAGCAACGCGCGCCCATGGGCCAAGCCGTCATTGGCGGGGTCATTACCTCATCCCTGCTGACCTTGGTGGTGGTGCCGGTGGTGTATTGCTACATGGACGATCTGGCCCAATGGTTGCGAGCCAAAGCGGGCCTTGCGCCAGCCCGTCAGGCTCAGGACACAAGCGCCCCTTAAAATCGCCTGATATCTGATCAAGCCCCCCGCAGGAGTAAAAAATGGACATGAACCAAGCCCGCTTCAACATGATTGAGCAGCAAATCCGCCCTTGGGAAGTGCTGGACCCGCAAGTGCTGGCGCTGCTGTCCACTGTGCGCCGCGAAGACTTTGTGCCCTTGGCGCACAAGGCACTGGCTTTTGTGGACATGGAAATACCCTTGGGCAACCAAGCCAACCAAGTGATGCTGGCTCCTCGCGTGCAAGCGCGCTTGTTGCAAGACCTGGCCGTGATGAACACCGACAAAGTGCTCGACGTGGGCACCGGCTCTGGCTTCATGGCCGCCTTGCTGGCCCACCAGGCGGCCAGTGTGCTGAGCCTGGAAATCGATCCGGCTTTGGCCACACAGGCACAAACCAAGCTCCAACAAGCTGGCGTGAGCAATGTCACCTTGCGCTGCGCCGATGGCAGCCAAGGCGCTGCTGCCGACGGTCCCTTTGATGCCATCTTGCTCAATGGCTCCGTGGCCGAAGTCCCCGCCGCCTTGCTGCAGCAACTCACCGTGGGCGGCCGGTTGGTGGCCATTGTGGGCCAAGAGCCCATGATGCGAGCCACCTTGATCACCCGCACCGGACAAAACAGTTGGACCACCACCGAGCCTTGGGACTGCAATGCCCCGCGCCTGTCGGGTTTTGCTGAACCCTCCGGCTTCAAATTCTGAGGCCCCTATGGAACAGCTTTACCCTTCTCAAGTGGCCGAATGGGCCAGCCAACAATCCCAACGTCCCGTGTTGCTCGACGTGCGAGAAGGCTGGGAACTGCAAACCGCCAGCACCCAGCCTGAAACCTTGGATCTGGTGCACATGCCCATGCAAACCATCCCTGCGCGGCTGAGCGAACTTGACAAAACCCGGCCCATTGCCTGCCTGTGCCACCACGGCAGCCGAAGCATGCAAGTGGCCCACTTTTTGCTGCAACACGGCTACCAAGTAGTGAATGTGGCTGGCGGCATACACGCCTGGTCGGCCCAAGTGGACCCCAGCATTCCGGTTTATTGATTCAGCTTTTGGCCCGATGCTGGCCTGACATTTTTTAAAGACCTGCCATGAAACTGCGTACCTTGCCCCTGACCTTGGCTCTGATGACCGCCTTTGCAGGTTCAGCCCAAGCCCAAAACTTGGCTCAACTGTACGAATCGGCCAAAAGCCACGATGCCACGTTCAAATCGGCTCGTTCGCAATTCGAGGCTACGCTGGCCAAAGCTGAGCAGGCCAAGGCATTGCTGCTGCCCACAGCTGGTTTGGGAGGGAGCTTTTCAGAAACCGATCTGGACAACCAATCGAACGCTTTGGGCAGCCGCGCCTTCGGCACCCGAGCGCTCACAGTCAGCGCCAGCCAGCCACTGTACCGCCCCGCCAACCAAGCCAGCTACGAGCAAGGCATGAAACAAGTGGGCCTGGCCCAAGCCCAACTGAAAGTGGCCGAGCAAGAACTCATCGTGCGCTTGAGCCAGGCCTACTTTGACGTGCTGACCGCGCAAGAAAGCCTGAACTTTGTCAAAGCCCAAAAGACCGCGGTGAGCGAACAATTGGCAGCCGCCAAACGCAACTTCGAGGTGGGCACATCCACCATCACCGACACCCGCGAAGCCCAGGCCCGCTTTGATTTGGTCACCGCCCAAGAAATTGCCGCTGACAACGAACTGCGCATCAAGAAACTGGCCCTCGACGACACCGTGGGCAGCCGCGAGGTGAATCCCGCACCGTTGCTCGCTGCTGTCAACATGGACAGTCTGCAAAGCGGCAGCATCGAGTCGTGGGTGGCGCAATCGGCCCAGGACAACGGCAATTTGGTCCAGGCCCGCATCGCCTTGGAAGTGGCCCAACTTGAAATCACCAAGGCCCAAGCCGCCCTGCGCCCCACGCTGGACATGACCGGCAGCTACGGCATGACGCGTTACCGCAATGGCAACCCCAGCGCGCAACCCAACACCAACGCCGCCACCATCGGTTTGGCCTTCAACTACCCGCTGTACACCGGGCAGGCCAGTCAAAACCGGATCAAGGAAACCGTGGCCCTGGAAGACAAGGCCAAGAATGACCTGGAAGCGGCCCAACGCAGCGTAGCTCAAGCCACCCGAACGGCCTTTTTGGGTCTGCAATCGGGTCTGAGCCAGGTCAAGGCCTTGCAAGCGGCCGAAGCCTCCAGCCAAAGTGCGCTGGACGCCAACAAACTGGGCTACCAAGTGGGCGTGCGCATCAACATCGACGTGCTCAACAGCCAAAGCCAGCTGTTCCAGACCAAGCGCGACCTGGCCAAAGCACGCCACGATGTCTTGCTGGGTCAGCTGCGGCTGAAGCAGGCCAGCGGAACGCTCAAAGCGGACGATCTGCAAAACATCACCAACTTGTTGCAAAAATAAGCGGCATTGCCCTGCCGTCGGGGACAAGGAACGCCTGGCTTCAGAGCAGTCCCGAAATGGCCTGGGCATAGCGCTTGGCAGCGCCCCGGCTCTGGGCCACCAAATCCAATCCTTTTTGGCGGGCGTTGGCCAGTTCAGCGGGCTGGCGCAACCACAACATCACCTGGTCCAGCGCACCGTCCATGTCGCTGACCCGGGCTGCGGCCCCCGCTTGCTCTGCGTTGTGGGCGGCTTCGGTGAAGTTGAAGGTGTGTGGCCCCATGATGACCGGGCAGCCAAAGGCGGCGGCCTCGATCAGGTTCTGTCCACCCAAAGGCATGAAACTGCCACCCAGCAAGGCCATGTCGGCGCACTGAAAATACACCGGCATCTCGCCCACGCTGTCGCCCAGCCAAACTTGGACGTTGTCGCCTTGAAACGGCAACGTTTGACCCAAGTCCCAGTTCGAGCGACGCACCACGCTCAGACCCCGCGCCACCAACACATCGTGGACTTCGTCAAAGCGCTGCGGGTGCCTGGGCACCAACAACCAGACCACGCCCGCCGACTGAAAAGCGGCCAGGCGATCCGCCTTGGCCATCAAGGCCAGCAGCCACATGGCCTCTTCACCTTCGCGGGTGCTGGCCAGCATGACCACCGGGCAAGGTAAGCCGTTGCGATGCCATGGTTGACGCCAGACATGGGCCAAGGCCAACGCATCGGGCTGGGGCTGCACGTCAAACTTGAGGTTGCCTAACACCGCCTGCACCGTGGCACCCAGTTGCCCAAGGCGGGCCGCGTCTTCCGGGCTTTGCGCCAACACCAAACGCAAGCCCCGATAAGCCGGACGCGACAGCAGCGACCAGCGCAAACCCGAGCGCAGCGACTTGTCGTTGAGCCGTGCATTGGCCAGCGCCAAGGGCACCCGTGCCTGCGCGAAAGCTTGCACCAGCACAGGCCAAACCTCGGTCTCCATCAGGATGCCCAGCCGGGGCCGGTGGTGCTGCAAAAAACGCCGTGTGGCCTCGGGTGTGTCCCAGGGCAGCCAAGCTTGTGCATCGCCTGGGCGCAACAAAGACTGCCCCTGCGCCCAGCCTGTGGCGGTGCTGTGGGTCAACAGCAGGCGCATGTCGGGCCAAACAGCGCGCAAGGCCTCGATCAGGATGGCCGCGGCCCGCGTCTCTCCCAAGGAGACGGCATGCACCCAGATGCGCCCGGGCTCAGGCGTCAGGCCATCGTACAAGCCAAAGCGCTCGGGCATGTTGATCAGATAGCCAGGCTCTTGCAAGCCCCGGCGGCGAAGTTTGCGGCGCAGCAAGGGCTGCAAGGCGCGCATCATGACGCCGTAGGCCCACAGCGCCAAGCGTTCTGTCCAGGACAAGTCCATCCCCATCAAGACCGGGGGGCCTGGTCAAACAACTGCTGGTAAACCCGGCCAATGCCCTCGGCCTCTTTGGCCAACGAGAACAGCTGCGACACCCGCTCGCGTGCGGCATGGCCCATCTGCACGGCCGTGGGCAAATCGGCCAACACGTGTCGCACGGCTTGGGCCAGACCGGGCGCGTCGCCGGTATCGACCAGCTCGCCCGTGACGCCGGGCAGCACCAGCTGGTCAAACGCCCCGGTGCGCGAACACACCAGCGCACAGCCGGTGGCTGCCGCCTCAAAAGGGGTCAGGCCAAAGGGTTCGTAACGCGGGCAAGCCACGCACAGCAGGCAATGCTGGTACCACCGATGCACCTCGCCAGCAGGCACTTCGCCCAAAAACAAGATGCGCTCAGACAGTCCTGCTTGAGCAATTTTGTCGATCAGGGCCTGTTGATAGGCTTGGTGCTGAGGCTGGGCCAGCCCGGCAATCACCGCAGTGGCACCCGGCAGATTCGGCAGGGCCTCGATCATTGCGTCCACAAACACATCGCTGCCTTTGTCGGGCCGGACACGGCCAAACACACCAATGCCGTACCGCCCGGGCAGCCCTGAATCGGCCCAGGCCTTGAGCTTGTCAGGCGACGGCGCAAAGCGCGACAGGTCAATGCCGTGCGGCACCACGGCCGTGGTGTTGGGCACAAACGAAGCCGCCAACGGCGTGGTCGAGATGACCGCGTCCATTTTGGAAATCAGCCAGCGGGGAAACCGCCCATGCAAATGCTGTGCAGCCGAGGTGAAGACCAGCTTGATGGGCAAGCACAAGACATCGCGGGCAAAAATGCCCAGCATCATTTCAGGGTCACGCCGCACATGCCAGATGCGGAACGCCCGCCCGGGCGGCGGCTGGCGCGACAAGGCCAAGGCCTGCTTGGCGGTCATGCCCTCGACCCCATTGGACATGGTGGTGCCGCAATAGCCCAGACGCCATTGGTGCATTTGCAAAGGAACCAAAGCGTTGATGGTGGCGGACACACCCGTGTAACGCTGTTTGATGTTGAGGACAATGACGTCGGGGTTGGGATGGAGCACGGGGTCCGAGGCTAAGTGGGTATCGGCAAATTATAGGGAGCGCCATCGGACACGGGTGGCGACCTGCCAAGCCGCAGGTCATGCAGGTATATTTGGCCCACGACTGGAAAACGCCTCGGATGAAAACCTACATTTTGAATTTGCCCTCAGCGCAGGAGCGCCGGAACTTTCAGGCCCTACAGGCTGAGCGACTGGGTCTGGATGCGCTGTTCACCGATGCCAAAACCCCAGCCGACATTCCCGATTCATTTTTTCAGGCCCATGCGTTCTCTTGGGAGCGTCCCATCAAAATCACCGAAGTGGCTTGCTTCATGAGCCACCACCAAGTGTGGCAGCAGATTGCAGCCAGCCACGAACCCGCCCTGGTGCTGGAAGACGACGCCATCCTGGCGCGCAACACACCCGAACTGCTAAAAGTCTTGAGTCAACTGGAGGACGTGGACCACGTTTCACTGGAAACCCGGCAACGCCAAAAACTGCTGGGTCGGCGCTTCAAGTCCATGGCGGGTATGAATGCCCGCTTGCACCCCTTGCTGCAAGACCGCACAGGAGCCGCCGCCTATGTGCTGTGGCCTTCTGGTGCACGCTTGCTGTTGGGCAAATTCGAGCAACAGGGCATGGGTCTGGCCGATGCGTTCATCTCCAGCACCTACGCGCTGAAATCGTGGCAAACCGTTCCGGCGTTTGCCATTCAAGCCGACATGGCCTTAGCCTATGGCGTTTCATGCCCCATCGCACCCCACTCCTTGATTGCGCGCGAAAAAGTGCCCAGCCCACCGACCCGCAATGCCCTGCACGACCTGCAATTGAAATGGCGCAGATTGCGGGCCCAACTGCGACTGGCCGTTCGGTATCTGGGTTGTTTTTGGCGAGCTCGCCGTCAATTTGTCGGCATTGACCCACAGCAGTTTTGAATCAGCGACGCCAAAGACGCCGACCCCACAGTTCCAGCTTGTTCAAAATCAATGGCAACCAGCGGGTGCGGTAGGCGTTGAACTTGTAGGGCTTGCGCACCGTTGGATCGACCGTGTCCACAAAGTCCTCGGCAAAGGGGTACACACTCAAATCCCTTTGCGCGAATGCCAACGAAGCCTGCGCCGTCATGTCTTGGAAGGACTTGACCGTGTTGCCCGACATCTTGACCGCAAGTTTGGCCCCGAAAGTGAGCACGCGGCCGCGGTAAGCCGGTTCTTCAGGCACATAAAAAACCCAAGGCTCTGCCGCCTGAACCATGTCGCCAAACAAGCGGTCTGCCAATGCCCCATTGCCCTCCTCCGATCCCGCAAACTGCCAACCACTTTGGCGCAATCGGGCGACATGGAGCACCGCGATATCAGCGTACTTCTGAGGCACTTTGCCCGTTTCAGCGGGGTCGGCAGACCAGCGATAACAACGCAACTCGGCATCGGGTTGGTAGCGCTGCTGAAAATAGGCTCTTTTGCTGCCCTTCAAGAACAAGGGGCTGAGAAATGCCGTTGTCGAAACTTGATCGAAAACTCGGTGAATCCTTGACAAGTCTTCTTGGGCAAAAGGCCGGACCACCTGCAGATCATCTTGCAACATGAGCAGGTAATCCCCCGTGCTGGCCTCCAACGCTGCTTGCATGTTGTTGTAATAGCCACCATGGCGGTCCTCGCCCACTGACTTCATGTGCAGCACGCGATCACCCAAGCTTTGCAAATACGCCACGGTTTCAGGCTCATCGCTCCCATCGTCATAGACCGTCCAACCGATCCCGGGCATGTTGCGCAGCACTGAGTCAACGCAGTTTTTCAGGTAAGCACCCCGGTTGTAAGAAAAAATAGCAATGTGCAGGCTGGGGGTGTTCATGCGTTCAAACCATGTTCTTTCAAACCCATACAGTTCAAGAATTCAAGCATGTCGGTGCGCTCCTGGTCTTCAGAAAAAGTGTTGGCCAATGCACGAATGGTCGGCAAAGGAACGTCAAACCCTTGGGCTTGATCGATGGCCTGCACTTTAGCAAGAACCCGTTGGGCAAAACCGGCCACATCACCCGAGGCGACCTCCTCAAAGATTTCCGGCCTCCAGTATTCCTTGGCGCCCTGACCTGTGTAGCCAATGACCTGGTTGCCGCTCAAAGCGGCTTCCAGAGGCGGCAAAGGACAGCCTTCAAAATGGCTGAAGGCCATGAAAATTTTGGACCGCTCCAGCACGGCAGCGACCTGAACTTCGGTCATGCCGTCGATGGGCACGATGGACCAATGCGCAGGCAAATGATGGCGCAGAAAAAAGAGCACCTTGGAGGAATGGTCAGCCAACTTTCGGGGCATATAGGTGATGATGTTTTCTTTGGCTTGGTCGGGCTTGAAGCGGTGCGCATCGATGGCGTAGTGAACCCGCAAAATCCGCGCCTCGACCCCGGGAAACGCCAAGGCCACACACCGGCTGGCATCGTCCGATATGGTCAAAATACAACGTGCACCCTGATAAGCCAGGTCAAGGTCAGCAGGTCGGCCCTTGGTGATGTAGTAACCGTTTTGCACATAAATGGCGTAGGACACGCCCATTGCAAGCAATTGGGCACCGTATTTTCTTGCCCAGAGCTCGGGAATGACGACCATCTGACGGCGGGCATCGAAGGCCCCACGGATGTTGGACATGGAGGGTTTGCCCATCCAGCGCCACTTGAAGAAGGCCCGTTTCAGGGGCACGGTGGATTCAAACCATCGCACTCTGAAAAAAAAGGTGTTGGGGTGCATCACAGCAGCGGAGACCCCCCTTGATGGGCCCAATTTGTGAATCAACTCAGCCTGTCTGTAAATGACTTTGACTCCGCCTACGGCTTTTCGAATGGCCGGGCATAAAAAAATCAGCTCCATTACTCTTCCTTGCGTTTCCTCTCCGACATGATCACAAGGCTCAGAAGCATCACAGACAGGGTGCAAAAAGAGTATCGAAAGGCATTGCGCCCCAAGGCATTGACCGTCAGGCCAAACTCAAAGAGCATGACCACGAGCAACATGCCCAACAAAACAAAAGCCGAGGTCTGCGCCTCTTGAACTTGCTTTTTGAATTGCCAAAACCCTAAAAACACCCCCACGTACAAACCCAACACAGATAGAACGCCCACCGAGCCCGCCACAGCGGCAAAGTGTAGCAAATCGTTCTCAAAGACAGGCGCAATGCCTACGGGAACATTAAAAGGCTTCAAGTGTTCGGCCAGTTTGGCAAGCGCCTCGCCGCCAGACCAACCCAGCAGCGGCCTTTGGGTGAACAACTCCCATGCGTAAGACCACAGTTCAAGGCGAATGCTGACGGACCAATCGGTGACCTCACCGGTGTTAAACCAATGTTTGGCACTGCCCCACACACCCTCGAGTCGCCCCCAAACCAAAGCTTCTGGTGCCAGCAAGACACCTTTGAAGATGAGCGCCACGATGCACAAAAGCCCCAAAGCCCGCCAAATCAAGGCCCTGTCTGCAGTCAAACGCCAAGCAAAAACAAACATGACCATCACAATCGACAACCAGCCGCCTTTGGTACCGCTCAGCAAAGAAGCCCAAACGCCCATGAGTGCGCCGAGCAGCAAATAAGACCGGAGATACAGTGAAGATTTGGCCTGCTGTGAATACAGCACACCAAACAAAGCAATGGACGCCAACACCACCGACAGGTCGCCAAAAATGATGGGGTGGTTCATGGCCCCTTTGGCACGCCCCACATCCAGCACCAAACTTTGGTAGCTGGCCAAGGCTCCCGCCAGCAAAGCAGCTGTTGCCGCGCCCACCCACATCACGCCCGCTTGCAAGCGCGCCACCATCACCCCATGCAGCATGAGAGGGGCCAACAGAAAGGGAATATAGGCCTCGTAATAGCCCGGCCTGTACCCGTACCACACCCCAATAAAAACACCGGCCCCCACGAACAGGGCAAAGCCCCAAGCCACCGAGCGCAGCTGTGGCCAAGACCAAAGCGAGACCAGACTTTGCGACAAGCGCGATGAACCGAACAGCCCCAAAGCGGTCAACAACAAGGCCAACAGCAAGGGGCCACCCGGGACCACCAGGAGCCAGGATAAAAAAACGAACACCAGTGCATTTTGAAGCTGCTCGCCCCGAGTCAAGCCATGGATGTCAAAGGGCATCATCGGCATGCCACCTCACCAGGCCCATCCATCGCCCGGCCATGCGCGCAATGCGTTTGGGTGAAAACAACACCACACGCAAAGGCAGCGCCAAGGATGTGGACACAAGCAAGCTGCGCCGCTGACGCAAGGCGCGTGCCCGCGAACCGTGTTTTTGCTCAAAAATGAGTTTCGACTGGGCGTGGTGAAAACCGCGCACATACTCGCTTTTTAAGGGCGAGCGGCCCTTGACCGAGCCCCGCGAGCGGTGCACGGCCTGAATCTCCGGCAGCAGCACCAAGGGCAGGCGGGCATTAAAAAGACGAAGGCACAAATCATCGTCTTCGTAGTACAGAAAAAAACGTTCGTCAAAAAAACCGACTTGGTCAAAAAGGTCCATCTGGAACAACATGGCCGCACCACACACAAAACCCACACAAGCGGGCCCATCGGCCGCAGGTCCACGGGACGTCCAGACCGTGTGGGGCCAGCGGTAATTGACCTCGGCTTGCCCTTTGGCGGTGACCAGTTGGGGCGCGAGCAAGGCCGCATCGGGCATCGCGTTGGCTGCAGCCATCAAGGCGAGCAAGCCTTCCAGGGTGATTTCGCAATCGGGGTTGAGCAAAAACGCCAAGGGCGTTGTGACCCGACTCAAGGCGCGGTTGTTGGCGGCACCAAAACCCAGGTTGTGCGGGTGGGCCAATACCTGAGCCTGAGGCCACAAGGCCTGGGCTTGTGCGGGCGTGCCATCGTTGCTGGCATTGTCTGAAACAATGATGTGCGGACAATGTGCAAGCAAGCCATTCAAGCCAGCCAGACAGTGGGCACTGTGGTGCGTCACCACCACCACCGTGACCTGATCAAGCCTTGGCAAGTCCATGCTCAATGCGCCGAAGCACCCACTTGCGCATCGGGTTTGACCGAATGCAACAGTGCCAGCATTTCGGCCTCAATGCGGTGCAAGGCTGCCTCGGTTTGGCCTTCAAAGCGCAACACCAACACAGGTGTGGTGTTGGAAGCCCGGATCAGGCCAAAGCCATCGGGCCAGTCCACGCGCAGACCGTCGATGTCAGACACCTGGGCCGGTGCAGCAAAGGCACTGGCGGCCTTGGCTTGCAGCGCTTTTGTCACACTGTGTGGCTCGCCTTCGGCACACGCCACGTTCAGCTCGGGCGTGCTGAAGCTGGTGGGCAAGCTGTTGAGCACAGCATTGGCGTCCGGGCTCTTGCTCACGATTTCGAGCAAGCGGCAACCTGCGTAGGTGCCGTCGTCAAAACCGTACCAGCGCTCCTTGAAGAAGATGTGCCCGCTCATCTCGCCACCCAGGGGGGCCTGCCCGCCTTCGGCTTCGATGGCTTTCATCTTGGCTTTGATCAGCGAGTGGCCTGTTTTGTACATCAGCGGCTTGCCGCCTGCGGCTTCAATGGCCGGGGCCAGGCGCTGCGAGCATTTCACATCAAACAAAATGGTGGCACCGGGCACGCGACTGAGCACATCCTGTGCAAACAGCTGCATCTGGCGGTCGGGGTAGATGTTGTTGCCGTCATGGGTGACGATGCCCAATCGGTCGCCGTCGCCGTCAAAGGCCAGGCCCAGCTCGGCGCCGGTGGTCTTCAGGGCCTGCATCAGGTCTTGCAGGTTCTCGGGCTTGCTGGGGTCCGGGTGGTGGTTGGGAAACTCGCCATCGACCTCGCTGAACAACTCGATGACTTCGCAGCCCAGGGCGCGGAAGATGCCGGGGGCGGAAGCACCGGCGATGCCATTGCCCGAGTCGATCACGATCTTCATGGGGCGGGCCAATTGGATGTCGCCCACAATGCGCTGGGTGTAATCGGCCAAAACATCCAGCTGCGTCACACCGCCCCCGTCCTGAAGCTGCCAGGTTTCGGTCTCCATCATCTGGCGCAGGGCCTGGATTTCATCGCCATAAATGGCCCGACCTGCCAGCACCATCTTGAAGCCGTTGTAGTCCTTGGGGTTGTGGCTGCCCGTCACCTGGATTCCGCTTTGGCAAGCGGTGTTGGCCGCGAAATACAGCATGGGCGTGGTGGCCATGCCGATGTCGATGACCTGGATGCCAGCGGCCACCAAGCCACGAATGAGCGCAGCCGACAAGCCAGGCCCACTCAGGCGACCATCCCGGCCCACAGCCACCTGGGTCTGACCCTCGGCCAGCGCCTGTGTGCCAAAGGCTTTGCCCAGGCCTTCGGCCAAGGTCTCGTTGAGCGTGGACGGTACAACACCGCGAATGTCATAGGCCTTGAAGATGGAGGGAGTCACTTGCATGGGATGAAGCAATCAAAAGCCTTGAGGCTTGGTTTATGAATTGAATGAGCATTGTAGGCGGCAAGGGTTTCAAAACAGAGACGCCCTCACGGGTCCGAAAACAGCACAAAACCCATGGTTCTGAGCACAGGTTTGCCGATAACATGGCTGTCGATGCAACACCTTCCATTGGCCCCACCCACCTCGACAGCCGGATCGAGCGCAGGCCTGGACTCGCAGCGCTGTTACCAGGCCATGGCCGACAAGGATGCGGCGTGGGATGGTATTTTTTTCACCGCAGTGACTTCAACAGGCATTTACTGCCGCCCTGTTTGCCGCGTCAAGCTGCCACGCCCAGCCAACTGCCGCTTTTTTGAAACGGCCGTTCAAGCCGAGGCGCAGGGCTTCAGACCTTGCCTGCGTTGCCGCCCCGAGCTGGCACCCTCGCGGCGCTTTTGGTCGCTCACCGATGCCCACGCGGTTTTGGCCGAAGACGCGGCAAAACGTTTGCATTTGTCCATTCAACAAGGCTGCAAGCCACCAAGCATGGCGGCATTGGCTGCGCTCCTGGGCGTGAGTGACCGGCACTTGCGGCGCTTGTTTCTCCGGTATTGGCAGGTGTCACCCCAGCAGTATCTGCAAACCCATCGGCTGCTGCATGCCAAACAATGGCTGCAGGACAGCCCCATGTCGGTGGCCCATGTCGCGCGCGCCAGTGGCTTTGCTTCACCCCGTCGCATGTATGCGGCATTTGCCCGGCACTACCAACTCAGCCCTGCGCAATTGCGCCCCGCTCGCGCGCCACAACACACGGTGGTGCAGTCCAGCACAGCGCTGTTTTTGCACTACCGCCCACCTTGCCAAATGGCCACCCTCTGGCAGTTTTTGAAAGAACGGACTTTGAACGGTCTGGAAAGCTGGGAGGGAGAAGGTGCGCACGCTGTCTTGCGCAAAACCGTGCGCTGGCCTCATGAAGGCCGCGCCATCACAGGCTGGCTGGAGCTGCGCTGGGATCCGGTGCAAGCCGGTGTCCATGTGCGTGTGGATGCCGCATTGGCCCCGGTGCTGCCCCAGATGGTGAGCCGGGTTCGGGACTGGCTTGACCTGGACGCAGAGCCCCAGCGCATCGCTCAAGTGCTTGGCCATGATTTTCCTGAAGCCATCGGCCAACGTCTGCCAGGCGGCCTGGATGGCTTCGAGCTGGCCGTGCGGGCCATTTTGGGCCAACAAATCAGCGTCAAGGCTGCCCGCACACTGGGGCAAAGGCTGGTCAATGCGCTGGGCGAGCCTTGCCACACACCTTGGCCCGAGCTGAACCGGACTTTTCCCAGCCCATCGGTTTTGGCGCTGGAAGAAAACGCCGCGCTCATGGGCAGTTTGGGGTTGGTGCGGCAACGTCAAAAAGCCATACAGGCCCTGGCGCGGGCGGTCGAGTCGGGCCGCCTCGACCTGAGCCCCCATGCGGCGCTGGAGCCAACCCTTGAGGCACTGCTGGCCTTGCCGGGCATTGGCCCCTGGACCGCCCACTACATCGCCATGCGCGCCCTGCGCTGGGTGGACGCCTGGCCCGTTCAGGACGTGGCCTTGCAAACGGCCCTGGGTGTGCGCCAGCACCCGCGCCCCGCCCAAGCCCTTGAGGCACTGGGACAAGCCTGGCGGCCATTTCGCAGCTACGCGCTGATCGCCGCGTGGCAGCGCTTGGCCCGAACCCCTGAGCTCCCCGATCCCCACGGCAACACCGCCCCCGCACCATGACACCCCTTTTGACCCAACGCTGGAACAGCCCTTTGGGGCCCATGATTTTGGCCGCTTCGGACCTGGGCCTTTGCGGCGTCTGGTTTGAAGGCCAGCGCCATGGCCCCTCCGATGAACACATGCAAGGCTGGACAACAGACACCGGACACCCGCTGCTGCAAAAGACCAGCGCGCAACTGTTGGCCTATTTCGCAGGCCACATCAGCCACTTTGATCTGCCGTTGGACCTGTCGGCAGGCACCGCTTTTCAGCAATCGGTTTGGCAAGCTTTGCTGAGCATTCCGTCGGGTCAAAGCCAAAGTTATGGCGATCTGGCCCGGCTTTTGGACAACCCCAAGGCCGTCCGGGCCGTGGGCGCTGCAGTGGGGCGCAACCCGGTGAGTATCATCGTGCCCTGTCACCGCATTTTGGGCAGCGGTGGTCAACTCACGGGCTATGCAGCCGGGCTGTGGCGCAAACAGGCACTGCTCAAACTGGAAGGCCACCCGCTCGCCCCAACATCGACTGCTCCTATTTTTCCCGAATGACCGCTTCTCACGCCAAAGGCTGGCTGGCCGATTTTTTGATTCTGGCCGCCATCTGGGGCTCGTCCTTTTTGTTCATGCGCATAGCGGCCGTCGAATTGGGGCCCTTGCCCACGGCCGCCATCCGGGTGGCCATTGCCGCGGCTTTTTTGCTGCCGATCATGCTGGCCAAAGGTCATTGGGGGGTGTTGCGTCAACACTGGAAACCGGTGCTGTTTGTCGGGGCGCTCAACAGCGGCATCCCCTTTGCCCTGTATTCTTTTGCGGTGCTGCACATCACGACCGGTTTTTCCTCCATCCTGAACGCGACGGTGCCCTTGTTTGGCGCGCTTGTCGCCTGGCTTTGGCTGGGGGACAGACCAACCCTCTCACGCACGGTGGGGCTGGCCATCGGATTCGGTGGCGTGCTGCTGCTGGCCGGGGGACAAGCCAGCTTCAAACCCAACGACTCAGGCATCGCCCCTGCATGGGCAGTCGCCGCTTGCCTGGCTGCGACCACTTGTTATGCACTCGCAGCGAGTTTCACCAAAAAACACATTCCCAGCCTGCCGCCACTGGTCACCGCCACCGGCAGCCAGATTGGGGCGACTTTGGTGCTGGCATTGCCCGCGCTGTGGTACCGCCCAGAACACCTGCCCAGCGCCTCGGTCTGGTGGTCATTGCTGGTGGTGGGGGTGCTCTGCACCGGGGTGGCCTACATCTTGTACTTCAAGCTGATCGAAAACTCCGGGCCTGCACGGGCGCTCACGGTCACATTTCTGGTGCCGGTGTTTGCCATCGCTTACGGCGT
>JAIXOX010000120.1 GCA_027486555.1 Comamonadaceae bacterium | reverse complement strand
GTGGGCAAAGAAGGCGTGATCACCGTGGAAGACGGCAAGTCTTTGGACAACGAACTCGACATCGTTGAAGGCATGCAGTTTGACCGCGGCTACCTGTCGCCTTACTTCATCAACAACCCAGAAAAGCAAGCCGCTTTGCTGGACAACCCCTTCGTGTTGTTGTTCGACAAGAAGATCAGCAACATCCGCGATCTGCTGCCCACACTGGAAGCCGTTGCCAAAGCTGGCCGTCCATTGCTGATCATTGCCGAAGAAGTCGAAGGCGAAGCCTTGGCCACTTTGGTGGTGAACACCATCCGTGGCATCTTGAAGGTTGTCGCAGTCAAGGCTCCTGGCTTTGGTGACCGTCGCAAAGCCATGCTGGAAGACATCGCCATCTTGACCGGCGGCAAAGTGATCGCTGAAGAAGTCGGCCTGACCCTCGAAAAAGTGACGTTGGCCGATCTGGGCCAAGCCAAGCGCATCGAAGTGGGCAAAGAAAACACCATCATCATCGACGGTTCTGGTGCCGCGATCGACATCGAAGCCCGCGTCAAGCAAGTGCGTGTGCAAATCGAAGAAGCCACTTCTGACTACGACCGCGAAAAGCTGCAAGAGCGCGTGGCCAAGTTGGCTGGCGGTGTGGCCGTGATCAAGGTCGGCGCTGCCACCGAAGTCGAAATGAAAGAAAAGAAAGCCCGCGTTGAAGACGCCCTGCACGCCACGCGCGCTGCAGTGGAAGAAGGCATCGTGGCTGGTGGTGGCGTGGCATTGCTGCGTGCACGTCAGGCTGCTGGCGTCATCAAAGGCGACAACGCTGACCAAGAAGCTGGCATCAAGCTGGTGTTGAAAGCCATCGAAGCCCCATTGCGCGAAATCGTTTACAACGCCGGCGGCGAGCCATCGGTGGTGGTGAACGCTGTGTTGGCCGGTTCGGGCAACTACGGTTTCAACGCTGCCAACGACACCTACGGTGACATGATCGAAATGGGCATCTTGGACCCCACCAAAGTGACACGCACTGCCTTGCAAAATGCAGCGTCTGTGGCCTCTTTGATGTTGACCACCGAGTGCATGATTTCCGAAGCACCAAAAGAAGAGTCCGGCGCTGGCGGCATGCCTGACATGGGCGGCATGGGTGGTATGGGCGGCATGGGCATGTAATGGCCGAGCCGGTCAACTGACCAAGGTCTGTCACCCCGGGCTTGACCCGGGGTCCATGAACCTCAAAGCCCCGCAAGGTAAAAGCCTTGCGGGGCTTTTTTTCGTGGTGGCTGTTCAATGAATGCGCCGCACGAGAGTCTCCGACCGTGCGATCGATGTTGGTTTATTGATCCGGTCCGATGAAGTTTGAATGGCCCATGTTGGTGTCGATCACGCAGATCTTGTTGTTTGTGTAGGAGCCCACCCTGTGGGCGATGGTTTTCAGGGGCGTGTGCCACGCCCATCGCCCACAGGGGTGGGCTCCTACAAAAAAGTTCACAGGGCCGCTGCCTCGATCTTCAGCACCCAGTAAGCCCCCTGACCCTGCACCGCCTGAAAACGCACTTTCTGGTCCACTTGCAAGGCGTCGAGTTGGCTCGGATCCTTGATCTGAAACACCATGCTCATGGGCGGCATGTCCAGATTCTTGATCTCGCCGTGCTTGAGCGCCACTTTGCCTGCGGCCTTGTCGATACGCCGCACCTCGGCCATGGCCCAGGGCAAAGCGCCAGCGTCATCGCTCACGCGTTGCAGGCCATCACGCTGCGCCATCCGGCGCTGACCCGGGTAACGCTGATAACTTTTTGTGCTGCCATCTTTTTGCACCAACCACACGTCGTAAGCGTCTATTCTGCCCTTGTATTCGGGGCCGTCCATGCCGGGGCTGCCAATCGGCATACCGGGCACCGACAAGCCCAAAGCCACAGGCCGCTCCTTGAGCAGGCGGTGGATGTCGGCAGCAGGCACATGGCCCTCGATCACGTAGCCACCGACGGTGGCGGTGTGGCAGGAGCCGAGCTGCTCGGGCATGCCCAGCCGCTTGCGGGTGGCGGTGTTGCCCACGTCGCGCACCTCGACCTTGAAACCGCTGGCCTGCAGGTGTTCCACCCACAAGTGGCAGCAGCCGCAGTTGGGGTCTTTCCAAACCTGCACGGTGGTGGCTTGCGCCAGCGCTGTGCGCTCAAAACCGGTGAGGGTCAACACGGCGGCAGCGGCCAGCCAATGCCGCCGAGGCAAGGTGGTGGGTTGGACATTTTTCATGGTGGAGATCCCTTCCTTGACGGTGATGCGGCCAATCATGCCCGCTTCAAAATGGCCGGTGATCAGGCAGGCAAATTCAAATCTGCCTGCGCGGTTGAAGGTCCAGACGATGGTGCCTTTTTGGCCGGGGTCCACATGCGCCAAGCAGGACTCGTCGTGCTCCGTGCCGGGGGTTTTTTTCATCATCTCGGCATGGGTCTTTGCATGTCTTGATGCTCGGGCGCGGGGATTCGCGTTGGGGCGCAAACGAGCCAGAAGATGGACCCCGGGTCAAGCCCGGGGTGACGAGGCGGGGGTGATCAGAACGGGCGCACGACCCGGGTGATCCGTTCGAGCAAAGCTTAGCCCGGGCGCACGCGCTGCAACAAGGCGGCGCTCGAAGCATCCAAGCCCACCGTCTCGCCCGAGACCATGCGGGCATGGATGTCTTTGGCCAGCACCTTGCCCAGCTCCACACCCCATTGGTCAAAGCTGTTGATACCCCAAACCGAGCCGCTTACAAACACCCGGTGTTCTTGCAAGGCAATCAGCGCGCCGAAGCTGGCGGGTGTGAGTTCATCGAGCAGCAAGAAAGTGCTGGGCCGGTTGCCGGGAAAGTGCTTGTGACCACCTTCGTCAGCCTGGCCCAGCATCAGCGCCTGCGCCTGTGCGATCACATTGGCCAGCAGCAGTTCGTGGTGATCTTTCAGGCTGTGTGTGGGTTTTTTCACAGCGATGAATTCCAGCGGCACCACATCGGTGCCCTGGTGCAGCATCTGAAAGTAAGCATGTTGCCCATTGGTCCCAGGCTCGCCCCACAGCACGGGAGACGTGCCATAGGGCAAGGTTTGGCCATTGCGGTCCACACGCTTGCCGTTGCTTTCCATCTCGAGCTGCTGCAAATACGCTGGCACCCGGCGCAGGGCGCTGTGGTATGGCGCAATGCTGCGGCTGGTGAAGTTCAAAAAGTTGCGATACCAGACATCGAGCAAGCCCAGGCGCACCGGCAAGTTGGCCTCCAGAGGTGCGGTTTGGAAATGCTGGTCCATCGCGTGCGCCCCGGCCAGCAAATCCCTGAAGCCTTGCGCGCCAATGGCGATGGCCACGGGCAGACCAATGGCCGACCACACCGAATAACGCCCACCCACCCAGTCCCAAAAACCGAAGGTGGTGCTGATGCCCATTTCGGCGGCAGCCGACACGTTGGTGGTCAGCGCCGCAAAGTGGCGCGACACGTCTTGCCCACCTTGCGCCTTGAACCAGGCCAGCGCCGAGCGGGCGTTGGTCATGGTCTCGATCGTGGTGAAGGTTTTGGACGCGATCAGGAACAGCGTGTTCTTGGCCTTCAGGCCCTTTAGCACGCCAGCCAGTTCATGGCCGTCCACATTCGATACAAAGTGAAAACGCTTGCCCGGGATCACAAAATCTTGCAGCGCCAGCACGGCCATCTGCGGCCCCAGGTCCGAGCCACCGATGCCGATGTTCACCACGTCGGTAATCTGCATGTCGGCGCGGATTTGCTCGGCATAGGCCAGCATGGGTTGGAGGGTGTCGTGCACTTGCTGCAAGGGCGCGGCCAAATCACCGCCCAAAGAGCTTTCGGGTTGGCGCAGCAGCCAATGTATCACAGCACGGCCCTCGGTGTTGTTGATGTGCTCCCCCCGGAACATGGCGTCGCGGTGCGCCGCCAAGCCGGTTTGGCGGGCCAATTCGATCAACAAGGCTTCGGTGGCGGCGTCAGTGTGGTTTTTGGACAGGTCGGCAAACACATGCGGGGCGGTCTGGCTCAGGGCCGATGCCCGCTTGGCATCCTGCGCAAACGCGGTGCGCAGATCGAAGCCCGTGGCCTGTGCCGCATGGGCCGTCAAGGCCTTCCAGGCCGGGGTTAGGTCACAACGCATAGGGAGCTTTCAATCGGACAAGCAGTTGTTTAAATCAAGGTGACTCTCTGTAGGAGCCCACCCCTGTGGGCGATTGAGGTGAACGCAGTTCACGAGTCATCGCGCACGGGGTGCGCTCCTACGGGGGAGTTATATCAAGCTTTCTTCATCATTTCTTCAAGCTTCACGGCGTCGGCGCAAAACGCGCGGATGCCTTCGGCCAGTTTCTCGGTGGCCATGGCGTCTTCGTTCAGGGCCAGGCGGAACGAGGCTTCGTCGTAACCCATTGCGGGCAGGTCCATGGCTTGGGCCGCAGCGGCATCCAGGGCCTGGCCCAACGGAGCTTCGGTGTCAGCCAACTGCGACAGCAACTCGGGGCTGATGGTCAACAAATCGCACCCGGCCAGCGCCGTGATCTGGCCGATGTTGCGGAACGACGCGCCCATCACCTCGGTGGCAATGCCGTGCTTTTTGTAGTGGTTGAAAATCGCCCGCACCGACTGCACACCGGGGTCGTTCGCACCCGACTTGGCCGCTTCGTCCCAGGCTGCGCCTGCGGTCTTTTTGTACCAGTCGTAAATGCGGCCCACAAAAGGCGAGATCAATTGCACCTGGGCCTGACCACACGCCACCGCCTGGCAAAACGCAAACAGCAAGGTCAAGTTGCAGCGAATACCTTCGCGCTCCAGCTCGGCTGCCGCCTGAATGCCTTCCCAGGTCGCGGCGATTTTGATCAGCACGCGCTCGCGGGAGATGCCCTGCGCCTCGTACAGCGCCATGATGCGGCGCGCACGCGCCACAGTGGCGGCGGTGTCAAAGCTCAAACGGGCGTCCACTTCGGTGGACACGCGGCCTGGAATGGTTTGCAAAATTTCACATCCAAAACGCACCAGCAGGTGGTCCATCACCACGTCCAGCGGCTGGCCACGGTGGGTGGCCACAGCCTCGGCCAGCAAGGGCGCGTATTCGGGCTTTTGCACCGCCTTCAAGATCAAGGACGGGTTGGTGGTTGCGTCTTGCGGCTGGAACTGGGCCAGTTGCTTGAAGTCACCGGTGTCGGCCACGACGGTGGTGAATTGTTTGAGGGCGTCGAGTTGGTTCATGGTGTGTCGGTGTGCATGCGCTGGGTCAGTCTCAGCGCGAACAAGGTCAAAACTATTTGCATCCAACCAGCCTGGTTTGTTGGAAGCTGCCTTGGATTATCAATGAAACAAAGTTACACTACAAATCAATTTTTCACGTAACTTCAGAACATCATGGCTTTTGATTTGGTTTTCTTTGGCGGCACCGGTGACCTCGTCTGGCGCAAACTCATGCCCGCCCTGTTTCAGGCCTACCGCCACGACACCCTGCCCGAAGGCGGTCGCATCATCGGCGTGGGCCGTGACGACTTGAGCGACGAACAATACCACCAGCAAATTCAGGCCCGTTTTGAACAGGTCGAGGGCGACAAAAGGCCCAAGCCCGAAGAGTTTGCCCGCTTTGCCAGCCTGCTGTGCTACGTGCGCATGGACCTGTCCAAGCCCGAGGCCTATGCAGCCCTGGCCAGCCGCCTGGCCGAGCGCGACACCGACCATGTGGTCATGTACCTGTCCACCGCACCCAGCCTGTTCACCACCGTGTGCGAACAACTCGCCGCCAGCGGCCTGAACACAGCCAAGACCCGCATCGTGCTCGAAAAACCGCTGGGCCACGACCTGGCGTCCAACCGCAGCATCAACACGGCGGTGGGAAAGGTGTTCAAAGAACAGCAAATTTTTCGCATCGACCACTACTTGGGCAAGCCTGCGGTGCAAAACCTGTTTGCCATGCGCTTTGGCAACGCCCTGTTTGAGCCCCTGTGGCGTCGCGAACACATCGCCAACATCCAGATCACCATGGCCGAAGAGCTGGGCGTGGAAAAGCGCGGTGGCTTTTACGAAACCACCGGCGCGCTGCGCGACATGGTGCAAAACCACGCGCTGCAACTGTTGTGCGCCATCGCCATGGAGCCGCCCATCAACGCACACGCCGACGCCATCCGAGATGAAAAACTCAAGGTGCTGCGCGCCTTGAAACGCTGGACCCCCGAAACACTCAGCCAGCACGTCATCCGTGGCCAATACAGCGCAGGCAATGTCGAGGGCAAAGCCGTGCCCGCTTACCGCGATGAGCCCGGTGTGAACCCGCAAAGCGACACCGAAACCTTTGTGGCCCTGCGTACCGAAATCGCCAACTGGCGCTGGGCGGGCGTGCCGTTTTACATCCGCACAGGCAAACGCATGGCTGCGCGCGAAGCGCACATCGAAATCAACTTTCGCCCCACGCCGCACGAAATCTTCAAAAGCCCGGTGGGCCAGGTCAACAAACTGGTCATCCACCTGCAACCCAAAGACGGGCTGGAACTGCACCTGTTTGCCCAAGGCCAAAGCAAACGCGGCCAGGGCAGCGGCGGACAGACCTTGAGCCCAGTGCACCTGGACCTGGACTTTGACAAACGCTTTGGCCACCAGCGCGTGGGCGCCTATGAACGCTTGCTGCTCGATGTGCTCGATGGCCGACTGAACCTGTTTGTGCGCAGTGACGAACAAGAAGAAGCCTGGCGCTGGGTCGAGCCGATCCTGCAGCACTGGCAAGACGACACCACCGGCCCACGCCCCTACGCCGCAGGCACCTGGGGGCCCAGCGCATCGAGTGCCATGATTGCGCGCGACGGCCACTGCTGGTCTGAGGAAATTTAAAACCGGAGACACCCCATGCTCGACCGAATCAAAGCTTCCTTGCCCTCCTTGGCTCCGGCCGAGCAACGTGTGGGCAAGCTCGTGCTGGCCGACCCCCGGGCCTTTGCCAACTTGCCCGTGAGCGAGCTGGCCGACCGCGCCCATGTGAGCAAACCCACGGTGGTGCGCTTTTGCCGCAGCGTCGGTTACGACGGCCTGTCCGACTTCAAACTCAAACTCGCTGGCAGCGTCAGCGAAGGCGTGCCCTTCATCCACCGCAGTGTGGACGCCGACGACAAGACCAGCGACGTCGCGGTCAAGGTGATCGACAACACCGTGGCCGCATTTTTGAAGTACCGCAACGACGCCAGTTTCTTTGCGCTGGAGCACGCCTCGCAGGCTCTGGCCGCCACGCAAAAAACCAACCGCCGCATCGAGTTTTATGGCGTGGGCAATTCGGGCATCGTGGCGCAGGACGCGCAGCACAAGTTCTTCCGTCTGGGTGTGAATGCCATCGCCTACAGCGACGGCCACATGCAGGTCATGAGCGCGTCCATGCTGCAAGCTGGCGACTGCGTGGTCATCATCTCCAACTCGGGCCGCACCCGCGACCTGATGGACGCCTGCGACATCGCCCGCAAACGCGGTGCCACCACCATCGTCATCACCGCCAGCGGCTCGCCTCTGGCCAGCGCCGGACACATTCACCTGACGGCCGACCACCCTGAGGGCTACGACAAATACAGCCCCATGGTCTCGCGCCTTTTGCACCTGCTCATCATCGACATCCTGGCCACCACCGTGGCCCTGCGCATCGGCGAAGAACTGCAACCCACCTTGCGCGACATGAAAAACAACCTGCGCAGCAAGCGCTACACCTGAAGGGCCTGGTCTGCGAGGCTTCACCGCGTTTTTGTGGGAGCCCCGCCCCCGGGGCGATCGGTGGTGGTCTGCGAGGCTTTTCGCGACGGGGGCGTCGCTCCTACAGGGGAAGGGGCCTGCCAACTTCAATCGGTCTCATCCATCCATCAGCGCCCATTGACCGGCTCAGGCAGCAGGCCAGCTCAGGCGGATGGCGGTGCCGCGCCCTTCGGCCAAGGGGCTGCGCACACCGACTTGCGCGCCGTGCTGGCTCGCAATTTCTTTCACAATGGCCAAGCCCAAACCACTGCCCATCACGCCAGAGGGTGCGGCACGGTAAAAGCGCTCGAACACATGGGCCTGGTGCTCGGGCGCGATGCCGGGGCCATCGTCTTCCACCTCAAGCCAACAGGCCCCCACCCGCACCGTGATGTGTGTGCCCACTGGGCCGTGGTGGATCGCGTTGTCGATCAGGTTGCTCAATGCCTCGTGCAGCAACAAGTCCACGCCTTGCACCTCGGAATATGCCACTTGCGCCTCCAGCCCCAAGTCATCGCCCAGCTGGTGGGCGCGCAACAAATGCTCTTGCGTGACGCGCCGGGCCAGCGCCACCAGGTCCACCGTTTGCGGGCTGTGCATTTCGCGGGCATGCTCGACCCGCGTCATGGCCAGCAGCTGCTCGGTCAGGCGCACGGCGTCGTCGGTGGTTTGCCGGGCCGCCGTCAACAAGTTCTGCGCCTGCGCGGGTTCGGCATTGCGCTGGGCCAGCGCCAGCTGCGTTTTCAGGGCCGTGAGGGGTGTGCGCAGCTGGTGCGCGGCGTTGTCCAAAAAGCGTTTGCGGATGTCGATCAAGCGCCCTAAGCGGTCCAGATAGCTGTTCAGCGTCTCGATCAGGGGGCGCAATTCGCGTGGCAAATCCGGGGGCTGAATGGGTGAAAAATCGTCATCGGCTTTGCTCGCCAATTGCTGGCGAAACGCCTCCAGCGGCCGAATGCCGCGCTGCACCCCCCACACCACCAAACCTGCAGCTGCCAGCAACAACAAACCCTGGCTGCCCAGGGTGTCCCACAAAATGCGCTGAATGAGTTGCTGACGCGCCTCCATGGTTTCGGCCACAGTGACTTTGATCAGGGGATCACTCAGGCCCGCATCTTCCATGACGTGGGTGAGTTGGGCCAGGCGCACGCGCTGGTTCAGGTACACCCCATCGTCAAACTGCACCAGCGCAAAGTACTTCACGGCCGACTGCGCACGCACAGGCGCATCGGGCAAAGCGGCCACTCCGGCCAGCCACTGGCCGCCGGGGGTGGTGACTTTGTAAAACAAGCGTGAGCCGGTGTGGTTTTCAAACAGGTAGCCTGCGGCCTTCATCACATCCAATTGCAAGCGACCATCGCGCCAAGCCAGCTCCTCGGCCAGCGTCCGGGCGGCTAAATACAAAGAACGGTCATAAGCCTCGTTGGCCGCCTGCACCGCACTGCCATAGCCCACCCAGGCGTTGACCCCGATCAAGGCGGCCAGCGGCAACAAAATCCAGCTGAGCAAGCGCCTGCGCAAAGACGTGGCAGAAGGTGCCCAAACCTGCGAGGAGGCATTCATGAAAAAGTGCTCATGAAGAAGCGACCTTTGACGGCTTGACCACCTGGGTCAGCATGTAACCCATGCCGCGAAAGGTGGTGATCGCCACACCGGCCGATGCACCGGACACCAACACCGCCGACTCGAGCTTTTTGCGCAAGCGGTAAATCAGAACCTCCACCGCATCGAGCCCGGCAGACTCGTCGGCAAACACCTCGGTGTGCAGCTGCTCTTTGCTCACGGTGCGCTGGGCAGACGCCAGCAACACGCGCAGCGCCGCCGCCTCGCGCTGGGTCAGCGCCAGCGGCTGCCCGTGCAGCTGCACCTCGCCGGTGTCGGACTGCATCTCCAGCGGCCCCCAACGCAAGGCGCTGGTTTTGGCGCGGCCTTGGCGGCGCAGCAAGACCTGCAGGCGGGCTTCGAGCTCGCTCAAATCAAAAGGCTTGGGCAGGTAGTCGTCGGCGCCCATGTTCAGGCCCAACACCCGGTCGGGCACACTGGCGCGCGCCGTCAAAATCAGCACCGGCACCGCATCGCCCCGCGCCCGCAAGGCCTGCAACACACTCAGGCCGTCTTGGCCCGGCAGCTGCAAATCCAGCAAGACCGCATCAAAACCATGGCCCGGCTGCAAGAGGCGATTGGCCTCATGACCATCGGTGGCAAATTCGACCGCCATGCCCCCTTGGCGCAAAGCCGTGCCCAGCCACAAGGCAATGTCCGGTGTGTCTTCCACCAACAAAATTTGGGGGTTCATGGGCTTTTGAGGGTTTTCACTGAACGCAATTGACAGCTGTTTGACAGTTTCGCCGCCAGCAGCGCACCAAAATCTCGGTATCTGCCCATGGCTTACACCCGGCAGAAACGACATTTCATTTTCACACAGGAGACCCGCATGACCCTTTCCAAACGCGACTTTCTGGCCCTCGGCGCAGCCGCTGGCGCATCCATGGCCCTGCCCGCTTGGGCGCAAGCCAAGCCCTTGATTGCCAGCCTGAACATGTTTGTGCCCGCAGCCCCCGGCGGCGGCTGGGACGGCACCGCCCGCGCCATCGAACGCGCGGCCAAAGCCGCTGGCTTGGTGGGCACCATGCAGTTTGAAAACGTCGGCGGCGCCGGTGGCATGGTGGGCCTGCCCCGCTACGTGAACCAGCGCAAAGGCCAGGGCAACAGCCTGATGGTCGGCGGCTCGGTCATGATCGGCGCGGGCATTGCCAACAAGAGCCCTGTGACCATCAAGGACGTGACCCCGATTGCCCGCTTGACCGAAGAAGCCGGCGTGATCGTGGTGCCCGCCAACGGCAAAATCAAGACCTGGAAAGAACTCGAAGCCGCCCTCAAAGCCAACCCCAAAGCCGTCTCAGTTGCAGGCGGCAGCGCAGGCGGCACCGACCACCTGATTTTGGGCATGTTGATCAAAGCACTGGGTCAAAACCCCCGCGAAGCCGCTTATGTGGCCTTTGCGGGCGGAGGCCCCGCCAACGCGGCGATTTTGGGTGGCCAAGTCACCGCCGGCATCTCGGGCTACTCAGAGTTTGAAGAGCAAATCAAAGCAGGCCGAATGATCCCGCTGGCCGTGTCGGGCAAGCGCCGCATTCCCGGTGTGAGCCTCCCAACCCTGTCCGAATTGGGCATCAACGTGACCGAGTCCAACTGGCGCGGTGTGTTTGCGCCGCCCGGCATCTCGACCGCTCAGCGTGAAGCCATGATCGACTTCGTGACCAAGCTCAACGCCTCTTCGCAATGGAAACAAGAGTTGGAAACACGCAAGTGGACCGACGCTTTCATGACCGAGCGCCCGTTTGAGCGCGACTTGGCCAAAGACATCGCAGAGAAAGAAGTGCTGATGAAAGAACTGGGCCTGGCATGACGCCTTTTCGCGTTGCCTTGTTGCTGGTCGCCCTGTGCGGAGTGGCCGCTTGGCAGGTCACGGTCATTCCTCAGTCGATGATGCAAATGACCGTGGGGCCTGTGCTGGCCCCGGGCGTGATCGTGGCGGCGCTCAGCGTGTTTGCCGTGCTCTACGGCATCAGCGCTTGGCGCGGCCGCCAAACCGACGAAAGCCAAGCACCCGACCAATCGGCCCTGCCCGGTGCCAACACCCGCGTGCTCAGTTTGCTGGGTGGCGGTGTGGCCTTCATTGCGCTGGTCATTCCGCTGGGGTTTGTCATTCCCGGCACACTTTGCGGCATGGGCGTGGCCCGCTCGTTTGATGCGCCCTTGGGCCTCAAATCGGCCCTGATTTGCGGCGGCATTGCCAGCACCTTCTGGTTTGTGTTTGCGCAGCTCTTGGGTGTGGGCCTGGGGCCTGCTCTGCCTTGGTTGATTTGAGTGGGCGCATCGCCTTTGGGGCGATGGGTGGTTGTTTACAGGGACATTCCCCTTGTGGGAGCCCCGCCCTCGGGGCGATGGGTGGTGGTCTGCGGAGGGTTCATCGCGGCGAGGGCGCCGCTCCTACAAGGGCATTTCCCTGTGGGAGCACCGGCCTAGGGGGGATGGTGATGGTTTACAGGGGCATTCCCCTTGTGAGAGCCCTGCCCTACTGGGACATAACGCCCAACACACAACATATTTAGATCGGATTTGCCATGGAAGCTTTTGACGCCCTGATGGGTGGCTTTGCCATTGCCTTGCAACCCACCACTTTGATGTGGGGCTTTGTGGGCTGTTTTGTCGGCACTTTGGTCGGCGTACTGCCCGGCATTGGCCCGGCGCTGACCATCGCCTTGCTGCTGCCCCTGACCTACCATGTGCCCGCCACCAGCATGTTCGTCATGTTCGCGGGCATTTATTACGGCGCGGCCTATGGCGGCTCCACCACTTCCATCTTGCTCAACACCCCGGGCGAATCTGCGGCAGTGGTTACCGCGCTTGAAGGCAACAAAATGGCCCGGCGTGGGCGCGCGGGGCAAGCGCTGGCCACCGCGGCCATTGGCAGTTTTGTGGCCGGCACCATCGGCACGCTGGCCCTGACTTTTGTGGCCCCCTGGGTGGTCGAAGCGGCTTTGGCTTTTGGCCCGGCCGAATACTTCAGCCTCATGGTGCTGTCGGTGGTGGCCGTGTCGGCCGTGCTGGGCAACTCCATGTTGCGCGGCTTGGTTGCCCTCAGCCTGGGCTTGCTTTTGGGCATGGTGGGGGTGGACTTGCAAACCGGCCAGCCCCGCTTCACCTTTGGTCGCCCCGAATTGCTCGACGGCATCGAGGTGACCGTGGCGGCGGTGGGCCTCTTTGCCGTGGGCGAAGCGCTTTACCTGGCTTGGCAAGGTCGTGAGTCCAAAGCGGGCGAAGTCATGAAACTGTCGGGCAGCCTGTGGATGAGCAAACAAGACTGGGCGCGCTCTTGGAAGCCCTGGTTCCGGGGCGCCTTTTTTGGCTTTCCGATTGGCGCCATGCCCGCAGGCGGGGCCGAGTTGCCCACGCTGCTGTCTTACTACACCGAGAAAAAACTCTCCAAGCACCCCGAAGAATTTGGCCACGGTGCCATCGAAGGTGTGGCTGGGCCTGAGGCCGCCAACAACGCCGCCGCTGCGGGCGTGCTGATGCCCTTGCTCACCCTGGGCATTCCCACCTCGGCCACGGCGGCCATCATGCTGTCGGCTTTTGAAGGCTACGGCATCCAGACCGGCCCCCAGTTGTTCAGCCAACAAGGCAGCCTGGTGTGGACGCTGATCGCCAGCCTCTACATTGGCAACGTGATCTTGCTGGTGCTCAACCTGCCGCTGGTCAGCCTGTGGGTCAAGTTGCTCAAAATCCCACCGCCTTGGTTGTACGCGGGCATCATCGTCATCTCGACTGCGGGGGTGTACGGCGCAGGCAACTCGGTGTTCAACGTGGGCTTGCTGTTCGTCTTTGGCTTGCTGGGCTACACCATGCGGCGCTTTGACTTTCCGGCTGCGCCGCTGATCGTGGGCCTGATCTTGGCTCCGCTGGGCGAGCAGTCCATGCGTCAGGCGCTCACCATCAGCCAGGGCGACTGGTCGACCTTCTTCACACGGCCTTTGTCAGGCAGCTTGATGCTGGTGGCTGTTTTGTTGTTGGTGGTGCCGACACTTTGGCGACAGTTTCGCCGCCCACAGCGCCCTTGATGCGTGGTTTCCCTCTTTGAAACACAGCACCTTTTTGATTTGATACAGCATCCATGATTTTCAGGGCCACAAAAGACATGAACGAACAGAACAATCCCTCACTGCCCCGCCGCGACTACCTCAAGTGGATGGGTGCAGCCGGTCTGACCGCCACCGGCATCAGCGGCCACGCCCAATCCGCCTGGCCCAACAAGCCCATCCGCTGGATCGTGCCCTTTGCCCCCGGCGGCACCTCCAGCATCGTGGCCCGCACCATTGCCACCGAGTTGACCAAGCAGATGGGCGTCTCGATCATCATCGACAACAAAGGCGGCGGCGGCGGCGTGCCCGCCATGCAAGAGATGATGCGCACCCCGGCCGACGGCTACACCATCGTCATGAGCCACATTGGCCTGATGGCGGTCAACCCCCTGATTTACCCCGACAGCGGCTACGACGTGAACAAAGACTTTGTCCCCGTCACCCTGCTTTCGCGCGTGCCCAGCCTGTTTGTGGTGCACAAAGACGTGCCGGTGACCGACCTCAAACAGCTGATCGCCTACGTCAAGGCCCGTCCCGGCCAACTCAACTACGCCTCGGCCGGCAACGCCAGCGCAGGCCATTTGGCCATGGAAGCGCTCAAGCTGGCCACCGGCATGTTCATCACCCACATTCCCTACCGCGGCACAGGCCCGGCCCTGAATGACGTGCTGGCGGGTCGGATTCAATTGCTCTCGGCAGGCACCCCCGCCTTGCTGCCCCACATCAAGAGCGGCGCCCTGCGCTGCTTGGCCACCGGCACCACCGAGCGCATTTCGGTCTTGCCCGATGTGCCCACCGTGGCCGAATTCGGTTTCAAGGATTTTGAAACCGTGCAGTGGTACGGCATCACCGCACGCGCCGGCACACCGCCCGAGATCATCCAAAAGCTGCAACAAGAATGCGCCAAAGCCTTGAAGATGCCCGATGTGATCGCCAAGAATGCCGCCGAAAGCGCCATCCCCGGTGGCGGCACCCCCAACGAATACGCGGCCTTCATTGCCAAAGAACAAGCGCGCTGGAAAGAAGTGGTCATCAAGGGCCAGATCAAACCCGGTTGAGCGTCCCCGCTCAGGTCTTGGTCGTGCGGCGGCTTTGCAGCATGGCCACGTTCATCTCGCCATCGAGCGCCGAGGCGTAAAAACGCTCGATCATCTGCACCGAGGTGCGGGCGTTTCGCGCCAGGGTCAACATGTCGATGCCCTGCCCGTACAGCAACCTGAACATGATGGACGTGTGCCGCAAACAATACAACGTGCGCAGGCGGCCCATCACGTCTTCAGAGGGCACGCCCGCCTCGCGCATCACCCATTTGAACCAAAAGCCCAGCACGGCCAAAGCGTAATTGCGGTCTTTTTCTGCGGGCAAAAACACATAGTCGTCTGGCTGAGCGAAGCCGTCCAGCCGCGCCTGGGCCAAGGCCGACTCGTACACCTGCACCGCTGGGCGCAAAGTCACCATGGGGGCGTCGTGTTTTTTGGTTTGGGGCAAGGTCATTCGCAAATACACACTGCTGCCGCGCACCACCTGCACATGCTTGTGCTTGAGTTGGCGCAAATCGCCGGGGCGCACAAAGCTGTTGACCATGAAGCGGATGGCCCAGGCCATGTCCGGCGGCAAGGTCAGGTGGCGCGGCTGCACCCAAAAGCGTTCGCGGTAGCCGGTGGACGCCTTGACCTCGGGGGCCTTGTCGCCTTTTCTGCTCAAACGGTGGGCGGTGCGCACCACCGCCGCGTACTCGCGCAGGCTCAGCATCGAACGGGGCCGGTTGGCCACTTTGATCGAGGGCAGCTCGGGGATCTCACGCAAAAAACCATGGCGTATGGCCAGCTTGAGCAGCTTGCGCACCACCACCAGGTATTGCGACACCGTGGTCGAGCTCAGGTGGCTGTCGGTCAAGCGCTGCACAAAAGCGTCCATCATCATGGGCGTGACCTGTGAGGGCGGAATGTATTTGAAATACGGCAACACATGCGCATCCAGCCGGTTTTTCAAAATGCCCACCGAGGCGGCGCTCAACTCGCCACGCTTGACGCGCTGGTTTTCCAAGTCCATCAGCTGGTCGGCCAAAGCGTCAAAGCGGTTGAACCGCATGGCCCCTTGCGTGAGCACCGAGCCCGCCACATCGCCAGACCTGTACCCAGCCTGGCGCGACTTGCGCGCCGGTGAGGTCGGTGCCGCCGCGCTTTGCCGGGCCTTCCCTGTACGCCCGTGGCCAGAGCCGCCATGGCCTGAGCTGTTTCCGTATTCGTTTTCGTTGTCGTTTTGGTCTTCGTCTACGTCTACGTCTTCGTCGCCGTTTTCATCGCCCGGCGCTTCATCCAGGCCGCCTCTTTGCGCATCCAAGTCCGGGTCGAAGCTTTGCGCCGGTGCCGGGCGTCTGCGCTGGCCGGGTTTGCGCAGGCCTTGGGCGGGCTCATTCTGGCCCAAACCGGTCATTTGCTGCCAGAACGCCGGACTGACCACATAAAACACCGGCTGGTTGGCATCCAGAATGGCCACGGCCGACGCCCCGGACACCGCCACGGTGTTCAGGGGCTGGGCCAAAAAGTCATCCAGACTGGCGCACAAAGAGGCAAGTAAAGGCCGTACGGTCATAGCTAGAGAAGTATAGAGTGACAAATTCAAAACTAACTCTTTATTCGCAAATAAATTAAACAATCTAACTGCTCTGGCTACATTGGCTGCTGCTACTGGCGCTTTCGCACAATCTTCCGTGACTCTGTTCGGCGTGGTTGACGCAGCCTATGCCAAAGGCACTGGCACTGTCAGCAGCAAAACCCAATTGAAGAACTCGGGTTACAACAGCAGCCGCATCGGTTTCCGCGGTACTGAAGACCTCGGCGGTGGTTTGAAGGCTTCGTTCTGGCTCGAAGCTGGCGTGAACAACGACGACGGCACTGCTTCAGCTTCCAACACAAACAACCAAGCCGTGACTGCCGCCAGTCCTGGCACACAAGGTTTGACCTTCAACCGCCGCTCCACCGTCAGCGTGGAAAGCAGCTTCGGTGAAGTGCGTTTGGGCCGTGACTACACACCCCAGTTCTGGACAGAAACTGCTTACGATCCGTTTGGCACCAATGGCGTGGGCACCAACATTGCCTTCAACAAGGGTGGCGTAACTGGCGTTCGTGCTTCCAACAGCATGGGCTACCTGTCGCCTTCTTTCAGCGGCGTGAAAGTCTGGGCTCAGGCTTACATGGGCGAAAACGCATCGACAAACGCTGCTAAGGCTGGCGATGGCACTGCATTCCGCGTGTCTTATGACAACGGCCCATTGAGCGTGGCTTTGGCTTCTTCCAGCACCAAAACAGCGGTTCTGAACGTCAAAAACAAGACCTCCAACATCGGCGGTTCTTATGACCTGGGCGTTGCCAAGTTGTTCGCTCAAACCAACAAAACCAAAGTTGACGGTGCCAAAGACATCAAAGGTGGTTTGTTTGGTGCCACAGCACCTGTGGGCGCAGGCACTGTCCGTGCTGCCATGTCCAGCACCGCACAAGGTGATGTCAAGAGCAACCAGTTTGCCCTCGGTTATGTTTACAGCCTGAGCAAGCGCACAGACCTGTACGCTACATACGCCTCGGTCAAGAACAAAGGTGGCGCTGCTGTCGCTTTGAACGGTTCTGTGACTGAAGCCAACGGCAAGTCCACTGGCTATGACTTCGGTGTCAAGCACTCCTTCTGATCGAACGCTGGCGTAAGCCAGTTGACCGATTGAAGTCAAAAAACCCACCGTGGCAACACGGTGGGTTTTTTCATTGGCCTCGTCACATGTTTTAACGCCATCAAATTCTGAAGTCGTGACAGCATGATTGCAAAAAGATCAAAAGAAGCTCAAGCCTGTGGGCTCTGAGTTTGGTGCACTTGGCTCAGCGCATCAAGGCTTCGCGCTGGCGAATCAATTCATGGTGTATTTTTTGGTTTGTCGCTCGACGGATATCAAACGATTCGACAAGCGAAGCCCACTGGTCTGTCACTGTCAGCATGGCATCCAGCCTGTGCCCTGCCCACCTTGCGTCGATGCCGCCTTGCTCTGCTTACTTCATCAGATGACGGCGGGTGATGAGCATTCCTTCGCCGCAAACGTCCATTTGGTGCTCACCACCGGGGCCCTCGCTGTACGTCAGGTCAAAGCACGGGGCAAGCTTCCAGTGCCTTTGCGTATCCATGCGGTAAGCCAGGTTTTTGGCATGGTCATCCCGGTTGTGAAAAAGCACATTGAATACCGCTCGCTCAAATGCTTTTTGCACCTCACGTTCATCCCGAGTGATCATGCGAGTGGCGCGTAAAAAGGTTGTGTAGTCCACCGCAGAAGGAATTCTGAAGTCGGCGTGCAAGAAACCAGCCAAAGAATGGATCGGCACACGCTGGTCTTGCACCAGATCGAAGCGCTCAATGCCCAGTGCGGCCTGTTTGTCGTTCAAATCAAACACATGTGTCTCGGGCATCTCCAAACCACAAGCCTTGGCAGCGAACCTGTACTGTTTTCATCGCTTGACCACGGGCCGAATGCGATTTCGGGTGACGCGCCGACGGGCGGGTTGTTGCTGTTTCACCATGTCGGCGATGGAAGCCGTCACGGGTTTGAACAGCGGCTGCAATTGCCCTTCTTGACCCAGGCACTGCACCAGTTTGATCCAGGAGTTGACCGAACCCTTGCCGGTATTTTCGAGCGTGTTGAGCGTGCTGCGCGACACGCCCATGCGCTGCGCCAAGTCGGCTTGGGGAATTTCTTTTTGAACCCTCAGGCTTTTCAGCCGCTGCGCCAAAACCCGTGCGATTTCTTCAGACGAGGAAAATCCAAAGTCTAAAAATTCAGTCATTGTTAGATAAAAATCATTGAATGACTGATCTTTTAATCTTTAATGACCTTGTGTCCACTGCCTGCGGCAAGCGCTTGTGCCGTCAGTCTCCGGATTGCAGTCGACGGCTCATCGTCCATGTGCCCTTGGCCACCTTGTCAAACAATGCTTCCGGAAAATCAGTCGGCAGTTGTTGGGCGATTTCTTCCAGTGCTGTGGGTAACCGTGCGGCCATGCGGCGCATGCTGCCCTCCATGTCGGCGTAACCTTCACGCTTGGCAGTATCCAAAAAATGCCGAGGCTGCATGGTTTTGATGTGGTAGTGAGGGTTCTTTCCGCGCAAAGCCATGGCCATTTTCAATTTGTCATCCGCCACCTGCTGTGCACCAGGTCCGGCAATCGGCCATGCAGACAAAATATCGTACAAAGGCGTTAACCGATGAGCCCCACCAGGCAAAAGAAAAAGACTGTAATTTTTGGCGTGGCCATCAGTGGCCGCCAGCATCCAGAAGAACAGCTGCGACTCAAATAAGGTACGCAAATCACCTTGGGCATTGCTCGATGTGCGCAACAGCGCAGCCAATGACGCAAGCCCAGGGCCGCCATCGGCTTCATATTTCAAATGACTGGGCAGGCCCAGCGCCTGGCAAAAGTCTTCCTGCGGCAAGCGCAGCCAATAAGCACCACTGGCCGCCATCCGCCGGTCAAAGCGTTCGACCACCAGTGCTTTTTGGGCACCCCAATGTCCGATTTCACAAGAGGCGACTGGCAAATCCAAAGCTTTCCCCAGTTGGGCACAAAGCCATTCGTTTTCTACCGAGCTGCTCATGTCGGCTTGCCGATTGCCAACCAGGCCCATGGGCAATTTAAAAATGTGCGTGGTGGGTGTGGCACCCTGCGGCTTGCACCATCGGCCTTGGTGCCAAGTCAAAGCGGTTTTTTCTTGCGCCCCTGCCAATGAAATTCGAAAACTCTCATCATCATTTCCGCTCATGGGGTGGCCGGGCGTAACCACACGGCCCAACCATCGTTCAATCTCTTCTGGACTGAGCGCCTGCACCTCGATCGCGTTCCACCCCATGGGTTCCATGTCGATGGGCAAAAGTTGCACGGCACCCACACAGTCACGACCAATGGCGGTCAAAAGATCAAAGGCACTTGTGCTGGCTGTTCTGAAGTTTGTTTGCGCCCGACGCCGAATTTCGGTGCTGTCCGGCAACAGATTGTCAAAGTAGTTTTCGACCATGCGGCCGCGCAGGGCCTGTCCCGTCATGGGCAAAGACAAGGAAAGAGGTCTCACCGAGTCAGAGCGGTACCAACTGTCGGCATAGATCAGTTCGTGCGTACCATTGCCCATCAAGGTCCACTGGCCCAGCAGTTCACCGTTCATCCAGATGTTCAGTGCACGGCTGTGAGCATGTCGCCCCATGGCTTACCACTCACTGTGGGGCGCAGCTTTTTCGACGGGAATGCGCAAAACCAATTCCAACCCCAAAGCATTGACCAACACAAGAAGCCGTTCAACCGACAAACGGCCTGGGCTATTTTCAAGTTCTGACAATCGGGCTTGACTGATGCCCAATCGACCCGCAGCCTGTGCTTGTGTCATGGCTTGCGCTTTGCGGCTGGCGGTCAGCAGGTGGCCAACTTGCTGCGCAGTGCTGAGTTTTTGCTCCATATCGGTTTCTCCAATATTTTCAATATATCAGCTTTACAGATAAATTCAAAATATCGGCTTTACCGATGTATGCCAATGGCCTTGCTGGAAGCGTTTGACCGCGGTCAGCTGAGCGCTGGCGTGAACTCAGAACATGCTGCGAGATCAAGTCGGGATGATCAAGGCAACGCTCACACCACCGCGTGGCAAGCGATCTTGATGCCTTTGAAGTCACGCAAAACGGGGCGTTCTGCACGGCAGATGTCGGTGGCCTGCGGGCAGCGCGGGTGGAAGGTGCAGCCTGTGGGCGGATTCAAAGGGTTGGGCACTTCGCCTTGCACCGGAGTGCGGGCGCGGCCTGTGTCGTGCATCTTCGGAATCGCGTCCAGCAGCATTTTGGTATAAGGGTGCTGCGGGTTGCCAAACAGCGTGTGTTTGTCGGCCAGCTCCACCAGTCGGCCCAGATACATCACGCCCACCTGGTCGCTCACATGGCGCACCACCGCCAGGTTGTGGCTGATGAACAAATAAGTCAGGCCCCGCTCGCGCTGCAGGTCTTTCATGATGTTGAGCACCTGAGCCTGCACGCTCACATCGAGCGCCGAGGTCGGCTCGTCACACACCAAAAACTCGGGTGCCGTGGCCAAAGCTCGGGCGATCGAGATGCGTTGTCGCTGCCCACCCGAGAACTGGTGCGGGTACTTGACCATGTCGAGCGGCGACAAGCCCACCGACTTGAGCAACTCGGCCACACGGGCTTTGAGTTCTTCAGCGTCGCTGATCAAACCATGCTCTTTGAGCGGTTCGCCAATGATGTCGTCCACCGTCCAGCGCGGGTTCAAGCTGGCATAGGGGTCTTGGAAAATCATCTGGATGCGCTGGCGCATGGCCTTGGCATCGTTCGATTTGAAAGCGGCGTGCGCGTCTTGGCCGTCAAAGGTCAGGCCGCCGCGTGTGGGCTCGTACAAGCCCACCAGCAAGCGGGCCACGGTACTTTTGCCGCAGCCGGACTCGCCCACCAGGGCCAGCGTCTTGCCACGCTCGATTTCAAAGCTCACGCCGTCCACGGCGTTGAGCATTTGGCGCGGTTTGCGCTCAATCACGCGGTTGAGCCAGGGGGCCGACACGTCAAAGGTCTTGGCCAGGTCGTGCGCAACGACCAAAGGTGCGGGTTTTTTGTCGCTCATGCGGCGCTCCCGTCGTGCAGCCAGCAAGCGGCTCGGGTTTCGCCCGCTTGGACCAAATCGGGTCGGTCTTGCTTGCAGCGGTCAAAGACTTTGGGGCAGCGCGGATTGAAGGCACAGCCTTGCGGGATGGCGTTCAGGCGCGGCATGGCGCCGTCAATTTGGTTCAGGCGTTCGCGGTCACTGTCCATGTCGGGGATCGAGGCCATCAGGCCAGCGGTGTAAGGGTGTGCGGGGTGGTTGATGACCTGGTGCACCGGGCCGATTTCGGCCACGCGCCCGGCATACAACACCGCCACGCGGTCGCAGGTCTCGGCGATCACGCCCATGTCATGGGTGATCAGCATCACGGCTGCACCTCGGTCTTTGCAGACCTTTTTGAGCAAGCTGATGATCTGCGCCTGAATGGACACGTCGAGGGCGGTGGTCGGCTCGTCGGCCACAATCAGTTGCGGTTCGGCCGCCAGGGCCAAAGCAATCACCACGCGCTGTCGCATGCCGCCAGAAAACTGGTGCGGGTAATGGTCGATGCGCTCCTCAGCGGCCGAAATGCCGGTGTCCTTGAGCAGCTGGATGGCGCGCTGGCGCGCCTCTTGGGGCGTCACCGGAAGGTGGGCCAAAATGGTTTCGGTCAATTGCCTGCCGATGGAATACAAGGGGTTGAGCGAAGTCAGCGGGTCCTGAAAAATCGCACCGATCTTGCGGCCCCGGATGTGGCGCATCTGGTCGTTGTTCAGGTGGTCGATGCGTTGACCTTCCAGCAAGATCAGGCCCCCGGCCACACGGCCCGGCGGCTCCAGCAAACCAATGATGGCCGCGCCCGTGAGCGATTTGCCCGCGCCCGATTCGCCCACCACGCCCAGAATTTCGCCGGGCGCGATGTCGAAAGAAATATCGTCCAGCGCACGCAGCGTGCCGTGGCGGCTGGGGAATTCCACCACCAGGTTTTTGACTTGTAAAAGACTCATCGCAATCTCGGATTCAGCGCGTCGCGCAACCAGTCACCCAGCAAGTTGACCGACAAGGCGATCAGCACCAGCATCAGGCCCGGGAAAATCGTGATCCACCACTCGCCCGAGAACAAATAATCGTTGCCCACACGAATGAGCGTGCCCAGCGATGGCGAGGTGGGCGGGGCACCCACACCCAGAAACGACAGCGTCGCCTCGGTGATGATGGCCGTGGCCACCTGGATGGTGGCCAGCACCATGACCGGGCCCATCACGTTGGGCAGCACATGCTTGACCATGATGCGCAGTGAGGGCACGCCCGTCACACGCGCGGCCTGCACGTATTCCTTGTTGCGCTCCACCAGCGTGGTGCCGCGCACCGTGCGGGCGTATTGCACCCAACCGGTGAGCGAGATCGAGATGATCAACACGCCAAAGGCCAGCGACTCGTTGGCGTTGGGGAACAGGGCGCGCCCCACGCCAGCGATCAACAAGGCCACGAGGATGGCTGGAAACGACAGCATCACATCGCACAAACGCATCAACAAAGCGTCAATCCAACCGCCTTTGAAACCGGCCAACAAGCCCAGTCCCACGCCGACGGCCACCGACAAAATGACCGAGGCCAGGCCCACGACCAAGGAGATGCGCGAACCGTAAATCAGGGCCGACAAAATGTCGCGCCCCTGATCGTCCGAACCGAGCAGGAACTTGGTGGACCCGCCCTCCATCCAGGCCGGCGGCAAGCGGGCGTCGCTCAGCTCCAGCGTGGCCAGGTCAAACGGGTTGGTGGGCGACACCCAGCCGGCAAAGACCGAACAAAAAAGACAAACGAAGGCGATGCCAGCGGCCACCATCGCCATGGGCGATTGGCGGAAGCTGTAACCGACGTCGCTGTTCAGCCAACGTTTCAGGACATTCATGGCTTACTTCACTGTGATGAATTTCCAAGCCATGCCGTTGTCCGGAAACTGCACCAGCTCGATGTTTTTCTTGGCCGCCCAGTTCAGCGCTTGCTGGTGCAAAGGCAAATGGCCGATGTCATCCTGGTGGATTTTCATGGCTTCGCGGATCATGTCGTTGCGCTTTTTCTGATCGGTTTCAGAGGCGACTTTGTCGGTCAACTCGTCCACCTTGGGGTTGCTGTAAGCGCCCAGGTTGAACTGGCCACGACCGCCGTCACCGGGGGTGGACAAGATGGGGTACATCACGTTGTGTGCGTCCACCGTGCTGGCAGTCCAACCGAGCATGTAAAAGCTGGTGTTGCGGCTCAGGATTTTGGGGAAGTAAGTGCCCTTGGTCTCGGCTTCCAGGTTGATCTTGACGCCCACCTTGGCCAAGTTGGCAGCCACGGCCTGGCAGATTTCTGCGTCGTTGACATAACGGTCGTTCGGGCAGTTCATCTTGACTTCAAAACCGTTGGGGTAGCCCGCTTCAGCCAGCAATTTCTTGGAGGCTTCGATGTCGAAAGGCAAACGCTTGGCCAAGTCGGCGGGGTAGCCATTGACTTGTGGGGGGTACATCAGCGCCAAAGGCGTGGCCGCACCGCGCATCACACGGCTCTTGATGGTGTCGATGTCAATGGCCTGATAGAAAGCCTTGCGCACCCGGATGTCCTTGAAGGGGTTTTTGCCCTTCACGTTGGAGAACAACAACTCGTCGCGTTTTTGGTCCATGCCCAAAAAGATGGCACGCAGCTCGGGGCCTTGCAACACCTTGAGCTTGTCGTTGGCCTTCAGTCGCTCCACGTCTTGCACCGGCACGGGCTCCATCACATCGAGTTCGCCCGACATCATGGCCGCCACGCGGGTGGCGTCGTTGCCAATCACGCTGAAAATGACCTCGTCCACGTTGCCAGGAATCTTGCCCCAGTAGTTGCCGTTGCGCGAGAAGGTGGTGCGCACGCTGGGCTGACGCTCACGCACACGGAAAGGACCGGTGCCGTTGGCACGGAAAGACGCGGCGTTTTCGATGCCTTTGCGGCGGTCCACCGGCTTGGTGGCCTGGTTGTCTTCGCACCACTTTTTGCTCATGATGGCCCAGTGGGTGATCAGCTCGGGCACGATCGGGAAGGGCGCGTTGGTGATGATGTCGATGCTGTGGTCGTTGATCTTTTTGATCTCTTTGAACTGACCCACATAGCTCTTCATGTCGGAGCCATCGCCCTTGGCGCGCTCGTAGCTGAAGATCACGTCGTCGGCAGTGAAGGGCGTGCCGTCATGGAATTTGACACCTTTGCGCAACTCAAACCGCCACACGGTGGGCGCGGTTTGCTTCCAGCTGGTGGCCAGCAAGGGGGCGAGTTTGAAGTTGGCGTCGCGCGTCACCAAGGTTTCGTAGACGTTTTCGACCACCGAAATTTGCAAGGACTCGTTGAGCGAGTGCGGGTCCATGGACAAGGCGTCGCCCTGGTTGCCCACGCGCAGGGTCACGGCAGAGGCCGATGCAGCCGTCAAGGCCAGTGCGGTGGCCAGTGTGGCCACGAGAGGGTGGAGTTTGAAAGTCATGGAATTTCCTTCTGAAAGAATGTTGTCAATCACATCTGAATCATGCCGCCAGGGGCAGCGCCTGCTCCACCAAACTGGCGTGCAGAGCCGCACCCAGCGGCAAGATCTCGTCGTTGAAATCGTAGCGGCTGTTGTGCAGCGGGTGCGGGCCGGGGCCGTGCGGCAGGCCTTGGCCGATGCGGATGTAAGCGCCGGGTTTGGCCTGCAGCATGAAAGAAAAATCTTCGCCGCCCATGCTGGGCAGCATGTTGCGCCAGACCTTGTCTTCGCCCACCAAGGCTGCAGCCACGTCGCAGGCGAACTGCGCTTCGGGCACGGTGTTCACGGTGGCGGGGTAGACGCGCTCGTAGGTCAATTCGGCCGAAGCCCCAAAACCTTGGGCCACGCCGTTGCACAAGGCGCGCAAACGGTCTTCGATCTGGTCTTGCACGCGCTCGCTGTAAGTGCGCACAGTCCCGATCAAAGTGGCCTCGCCCGGAATCACGCTCATGGCACCGGGGAGGCCCGCTTGCATCGAGCAGATGCTGATGACCGCTTGGTCAAAAGCCGACAGGTTGCGCGAGACCACGCTTTGCGCGGCCGTGATGATGTGCCCGGCCACCAACACCGGGTCCACACCCTGGTGGGGGCGAGCACCGTGCCCGCCTTTGCCGATGATGCGGATCTCGATGCGGTCCACCGCCGCCTGCATGGGGCCGGGGGTGATGCCGATCACGCCCAAGGGCGTCTCGGGCGAGTTGTGTTGGGCATAGACCTGCTCGCACGGAAAGCGCTCAAACAGGCCGTCTTGCATCATGGCGCGCGCACCGGCATAGCCCTCTTCGCCGGGCTGAAAAATCAGCACGGCCGTGCCGTCAAAGCGCCGGGTTTCGGCCAAGTAGCGGGCTGCCCCCATCAGCATGGCGGTGTGACCGTCGTGGCCGCAGCCATGCATGAGGCCTGCCGTGCCCGACTTCCAGGTGCATTCGTTGTGCTCGGTCAGCGGCAACGCGTCCATGTCGGCCCGCAGGCCAATCATGCGGCCGGGCTTGGCCGCCGAGCGGCCTTGGCCGTGCACCAAAGCCACCACGCCGGTTTGGCCGATGCCGGTGTGGATGCTGTCCACGCCACAGACTTTGAGCATCTCGGCCACTCGGCGTGCGGTGTACACCTCTTCAAAGCCCAACTCGGGGTGGGCGTGCAGGTCGCGCCGAAAGGCCGTGAGCTCGGGGTGAAACTGGGCAATGCGCGCAAACGCAGCGCCCCGCCCCAGCACCGATTGCAAAGAAGCGCCCATGCTCAATGCCCCCCGGGCTTGCCCACGCGCAGGCGCGGGTCGACCACAAAGTAAAGCAAATCCACTATCAGGTTGATGACCACAAAGATCAGCGCGATCAGGCACAGGTATGCGGCCATGACCGGGATGTCGGCAAAGGTCACCGCCTGAATGAACAGCAAGCCCATGCCGGGCCACTGAAACACCGTCTCGGTGATGATGGCAAACGCGATCAGGCCACCCAATTGCAGCCCGGTGATGGTCATGACCGGCACCAGGGTGTTTTTCAGGGCATGGCCAAAATGAATAGCGCGGTTGGACAGGCCACGGGCGCGGGCAAACTTGATGTAGTCGGTGCGCAGCACCTCCAGCATCTCGGCACGCACCAGGCGCATGATCAGCGTGAGCTGAAAAATGGCCAGCGTCACGGCGGGCAGCACGATGTGGTGCCAGCCCTTGGCCGTCATCAAGCCACTTGACCACCAGCCCATCTGCACCACCTCACCCCGGCCAAAACTGGGAAACCAGCCAAGCACCACGGCAAACACCAAGATCAGCAAAATACCGATCAGGAAAGTGGGCAGCGACACCCCCAGCAAAGACACCGTCATGATGAACTGGCTGGCCCAAGTGCCCCGGCGCAAGGCCGCGTACACCCCCATGGGGATGCCGATGACCAAGGCCAATGAGGCCGCCACCATGGCCAGCTCCAGGGTCGCAGGCAGGCGCTCGGCGATCAGGCGCGAGACCTTGGCGCCCTGGCGCAAGCTCAGACCAAACTCGCCTTGCAGCGCGTTGACCAAAAAGTGGCCAAACTGCACAAAGAAAGGCTGGTCCAGGCCCAGGTCGGCCCGCAGCAGGTCGATCTGCTCTTTGGTCGCATCTTGCCCCAGCAAAAACACCACCGGGTCACCCACATACTGAAACAACAAAAATGCGATGAAAGCGACCGTGACCATCACGATCAGGGCCTGAATCAGCCGCTGCAAAATGAAAGCGAGCATCAGTTGACCTTGATCAGAGTCCAGTCCAGACGGTTGTCAGGACGGTGCACCACGTCGATGTTTTTCTTCATGCCCCAAGGAATCACTTGGTTGTGCAGAGGGATGTGCGACACCGTGTCGTTGGACAGCTGCAAACCTTCGGTCAGCAAGCGGTTGCGCACCGGCAAGTCGGTCTCGGTCTTCACTCGGTCGACGATGTAGTCCATGCGCTGGTTGCTGTAGCGGCCCACGTTGTAGTTGCCGTCACCGCCGGTGCCCACCGAACGGGTGAGCGACTGCAGGCTGTACAACGCGTCAAAGGTCGGCACGCCCCAACCCAGCATGTAGATGCTGGCTTCGTAGCGCTGGATCATGGGGAAATAAGTCACCAGGGGCTGCGTGCGCAGCTTGGCTTTGATGCCCACCTTGGCCCACATGGCCGTGATCGCTTGGCAGATCTCTTCGTCGTTGATGTAGCGGTTGTTGGGGCAGGCAAAGTCCACCTCAAAGCCGTTGGGGTAACCGGCTTCGGTCAGCAGCTTTTTGGAAGCATCCAGCGAATAGGGGAAACGGGTGTCCACGGCCTGGGTCCAGCCATTGACCTGCGGTGCCACCAAGGCACCCGTGTTTTGCGACAAGCCGCGCATGGTCACGCGGTGGATGGTGTCCATGTCAATCGCTTGGTACAGCGCCTTGCGCACCTTCACGTCCTTGAGGGGGTTTTTGCCCTTGACGTTGGAGCCGGGCAATTCTTCGCGGTGCTGGTCCATACCCAAAAAGATGGTGCGGTTTTCAATGCCGTCGATCACCTTCAGGTTGGCGTTGTTGCGCATGCGTCCCAAGTCTTGTGGGCTGGGGTCAAGCACCAAGTCGATCTCGCCCGACAACAAGGCGGCAGCGCGTGTGGCTTCGTTCTTGATGGGGGTGTAAATGATTTCGGTCACGTTGGTGGCGGCATCTGACCAGCCCCACCAGTTGGGGTTTTTCACCAGCGTCAACTTTTGATCAGGTTGCCACTCTTTGACCATGTAAGGGCCGCTGCCCATGGCATTGCGGTGGGCAAAGTTTTCTTCTTTGGTCTTGGCGTCCTTGGGCTCCACCGACTTGTTCTTTTCGGCCCAGGCCTTGCTCATGATGCGCAGCTCGGTCATCTGGTTCAACACCACCGGATTGGGCCCGCTCAAGATGATGTCCACCGTGTTGGCATCGACCTTGACGATGCGGCTCATGCCCTGGGTGTAGACATTGAAGTTGGAGGTTTTGGCGCGAGCGCGGTCCAGCGAAAACACCACATCGTCGGCCGTCAGGGCCGTGCCATCGCTGAACTTGACGCCCTTGCGCAAATTGAAACGGTATTGCGTAGGCGACACCTCGCGCCAGGACGTGGCCAAGCGGGGTTCGATCTTGAAGGTCTTGCTGTTGTAGTAAACGAGCGAGTCAAAGATGGCCGCGTGCACGCCGTTGCCCAATGCGTTGTTTTGCGAGTGGATGTCGAGTGTGGGAATGTCGCTGGCGCTGGTCCATTTGAAAGGTTTGGCTTGCACCAGACCAGCGGTCATCACACCGGCAAAAAGCAAAGACGCGGTCAAGGCGCTGGACAGTACGGCGTTGGGGGTCATCTTGTTCATCAAACTACCTCGGTGACAAAAAGTGGGTTAGCCATTGAGTATGCAACATTTGGGCCAGTTGACAGGGCAGGGAATTCCCCCAAATGTCCTGTCGCGCACCGGACTGGTGCATTCACTCCAATCGGATTGCGCCATACCAGGCGCGCGTGGTGCTGCGGGTGTTGTCGGTGTCGGTCATGATGGCCAAGCCGAGCAAAGCCCCGGGCGGTTCGCCAAAGGCTTTCTCAAAGTCGGCCCGGATGTCGCGGCGGTAACTCAACCACTGCCCCACTCGCCCCGATCCCGATTCGATGGCCAGCTTGCGGATGCGGTCGGTTCTCGGGTTCACGATCACCGTCTCGGCTGGGCAGTCGTTGCACCACACGTACATCAGCGTCGCGTAGGGCAGTGGCTCGCCGGTCAGGCTGAGGGTCAACTCGCTGAGCATTTGGTTTTGCATCGAAAACCGCTGCCTGTCCCCCTCGAACACCAGGATCAGCCGCACCGGCGAGTCTTCGGTCTCACGCTGGCGCATGTCCGCGCCTGCAATGAGCTGGTCCACGCGCCAGTCAAACTGCACTGCGCCCAATTGGTTTGGGGGAATGTGCAAAGCCTGCCTCAGCATGCTGGCCGACGATGCCGATTCGGCCAGCAAGGCGTTGCGCGGCCCTTGCGCGTCCACCCGGTAAGCCGTGAGCAACTTGCCCGGCAAGCGCATGGCCTGCCATTGCGCCTTGTCTTGTGCGCTGAACTGCAGCGGCAACTGCCGCAAGACCTGCTGAGGTTTGTCTTGTGGCGCTTCGTCCGTCCAGAAGGCGCAGCCGGCTAACAACAAACTGCTGCACAGACTGGCGCAGAGCGCCCAACGAAGCTTTGGGGTGCTTGGTTTTATCATTCTGAATCGAATTTTTTTGGAATGTGCCGATGTTAAGCCGCCGTCTCTTGATGCACGCTGCCCTTTTGACCCCAGGGTTTTTTAACAAGGCCTGGGCTCAGGCCGTTTTCCCCGCCAAACCCCTGCGCATCGTGGTGCCTTTTGGTGCGGGCGGCGTGGCTGACCTGACGGCGCGGGCCGTGGCGCAGCAGCTGTCGGTCAACCTGGGCCAAGCCGTGCTCATTGACAACCGACCCGGCGCAGGCGGCATTGTGGCGGCCGAGCTGGTGGCCAAGGCCGAGCCCGATGGCCACACCCTGCTGCTCATGTCCAACGGCACCGCCGTGAGTGCGGGCCTGTTCAAGGCCCTGCCCTTCAACCCGCGCACCGACTTTGCACCCGTGTCCTTGCTCGGCCTTTTTGACATCGCCATCGTGGTGCCTGAATCGTCACCGCACAAAAGCCTGGCCGAGCTGATCGGCTTTGGCCGCGCCCACCCAGGCCAGCTGAACATCGGCACGATCAACATCGGCAGCACCCAACACCTGGCCGCCGAGCTGCTGCGCACCCAGGCCAACCTGATTGCACAAATCGTTCCCTACAACGGCACGCCTGCGGTCATCAACGCCCTGCGCGGTGGCCAAATCGATGCGGCGGTGGAAATTTTGGGCCCACTCAAACCCCAGATCAACGCCAAGGCCGTGCGGCTGCTGGGCGTGATGGGTGCCAACCGCCCCAAAGACCTGCCCCAAGTGCCGGTGGTGCGTGAGTTAGCGGGCTTGAGCAACTTCAATGTGTCGTCGTGGAACGCACTGGCCGCGCCCGGCAAAACCCCCAAAGCCGTGGTCGACCGTCTGAGCGCTGAGCTGGCCAAAGTCCTGGCCGATCCGGCCATGGTGCAGCGCCTGGCGGGTTTCAACGTGCAAGCCCAATCCAGCACGCCCAGCCAATTGGCCCAGTTGCTCGATTCAGACATCCAACGTTGGACTGAAGTGATTCAAAAGGCGGGGATTGCGCAGCAGTGAATGCCCCTTTATGCGGCCAACCAACGATGGACTGACGCCACCGCTTTTACCGCGCCGCAGGCGACCCGCCAGAGCCTGTGCACTCAGCACAAAGGGCCTGTTTGCTCACTTTGCAGCTTAAAAAAATGATGGCACCAATTGATCCGACCCAATGTTGTGTGCATGAGCGCTTTTTTGTAGGAGCGACGCCCCCGTCGCGAAACCCCCCGCACACCACCACCCATCGCCCCGGCCGTGACGCTCCCTTTAACTTCAAACTTCACAGGACCGAATCAACAGCGCGCTCTGACAAGATCGCTCGCGGCTTCATCGCTTGCTGCCCTTGCTGGCCGTCATGGGCGAGCAAAGCAGTCCGGGGTTTCCCAACACCCCCGTGGTGCCTGAAACGGCAGAAATGGCGCGGTTCCAGGTTTCGTCGTGGAATGCCCTGGCCGCCCCCATCAAATACCCAAATCTCCGCAGAAGCGAGGTGATCCAGAAGGCGGGGATCACGCAGCAGTAAAAGCGGACAAGGGCGCTGCTGCGCCCTCAACCTGCCACAACGGACGTAAAAAAACCCACCGCGTTGCCACGGTGGGTTTTTTATTCTTCGAAATCTCAAGCTGTCTTACGACAGCAGGGGATTAGAAAGCGTGCTTGACACCGAAGTCGTAGCCAGAAGAAGACTGGTTAGCACCGGTGGTAGCACCGTTCAAAGCAGCTGAAGCGCCGCCTTTGTTGGTCACGCGGGCGTACGTAGCGTACAGGTCAGTACGCTTGCTCAGGCTGTACACATAACCGATGGCAGTCAGGTTGCTCTTGGCGCCAGCTTTGTCGGTCTCAGACAGTGCAAAACGCACCATGCCCGAACCCAAAGGTGCTGTGGCACCAACAACATAACCGTCGATGTCGGCAGCGCCGTCAACTTTGGTCTTGTTGGACTGTGCCATCAACTTGACCACGCCAAAGTTGTAAGAAGCGCCAATGTTGGAGGTGTCGTTATTCACGCCAGCCGACACTTTGGTGCTGGAAGTGGCGTAAGCCAAGCTCAAAGGACCTGCGTCATAAGACACGCGGACGGCATTGCCGTCGCCAGCCTTGGCTGCTGCAGTGGATGCGTTTTCGCCCATGTAAGTCTGGACCCAGACTTTGAGGCCGCTGAAAGAAGGCGACAGGTAGCCGATGCTGTTGGAAGCACGAACGCCAGTCAGGCCACCTTTGTTGAAGGCAATGTTGGTGCCCACGCCGTTGGTGCCAAACGGATCAAAAGCAGTTTCTGTCCAGAACTGAGGCGTGTAGTCACGGCCCAAACGCAACTCACCAAAGCCGCCTTCGAGGCTGAGGGTGGAGCGGCGGTTGAAAGTCAGGCCTTGTGTGCCAGCATTGGCAGCAGTCACAGCTTGGTTGTTGGTGTTGGAAGCGGAGGCAGTGCCGTCGTCGTTGTTCACGCCAGCTTCGAGCCAGAAGGAAGCCTTCAAGCCACCGCCCAAGTCTTCAGTGCCACGCACGCCGAAACGGCTGCTGTTGTAACCGGAATTTTTCAACTGGGTTTTGTCGGACAAAGAACCAGTGCCCATGGCGTAGGCCGCGTCAACCACGCCGAACATGGTGACTGTGGATTGAGCGAAAGAAATGCCAGAAGCTGTCAAAACAGCCAGAGCAATCAGAGATTTTTTCATTGCAAGTTTCTCCAAGGTTAAACAAGGGCCCCGAATCAGAAAGGTGTTCATCACCCATTGAGACCCTGAGCCAACCTCCATAACTGGAAGGTTGCATCTATTGCACCAGAGCCTTCACGCTTCTCCAAGAAAATTAACGAAGAAAAGGTCTTTTCGTTGCAACTCAACAACACACCACGGACTCAGCGGGTTTTGATTTTTGGAAATTGAACGCTTTATTGAACAAATTCAATCACTTTTAGCGCATCTCGCAAGCTTCACATGAAAGCCATCCGCATGCTCAGACCCTCGCTCATGGGATCTCTGAGCTCGAGGGCGCGGTCCCATGCTGCATTGATTACACTCACCAAATGCCCTTGACACCTTTGATTTTGGCCGCCGACAGCGCTTTGCGCACTTTGTGTTCGCCTGCACGGTCCAGCCGCCCCATGCCCCACCAAGGCATGGCCTCCTTGGAGCTGAGCGACAGCGAACGGCGCGAATCCGCCGCCCTGATGCGCATCAACCATGTGGGCGAGGTGTGCGCGCAAGCGCTGTACACCGGGCAATCCTTGGCCAGCCGCGACCCAGCACTCCAAGCCAAATTGTCAGAGGCCAGCCGAGAAGAAACCGACCACCTGGCCTGGACCCAACAACGGCTGGATGAACTGAACGATCGGCCCTCTTTGTTGAACCCGCTTTGGTACGCAGGGTCTTTTGCCATTGGATTTGCCGCCGGCAAATTGGGAGGCGACAAGATCAGCTTGGGCTTTGTCGTGGAAACCGAGCGTCAAGTCGAAGCCCATCTGCAAACCCACATGGAGAAACTGCCAGCCGCCGACACGCCATCTCGCGCCATTGTGGCCACGATGAAAGCCGATGAAATGGCGCACGCCCAGATGGCCATGAAAGCTGGCGCGGTGGAATTGCCCGCCCCCGTCAAATCGATGATGAAAATGGCCGCCAAACTGATGACCACCATCGCCTACCGGGTTTGATGCTTGGCATGAACAGATAGCGTTCTTGCGGGTGGGCAAGCTCGCGCACATGGACAGGGTTGTGGAATGCGGGGGTTTCGCGACGAGGGCGTCGCTCCTACAAAGAGCCAACGCTGTGACTGCGGAGTTGCTCGGCGTCAATCGGCTTCAATCACCTCAAAGCTGGTGGTGATTTCGGCTGTTTTGCCCAGCATGATGCTGGCCGAGCAATATTTGTCGTGGCTCATGGCGATGGCGCGTTCAACAGCAAGCGCCGGAACGCCTTTGCCCGTGACAGTGAAATGCATGTTGATGTGCGTGAACACCTTGGGGTCCACCTCGGCGCGTTGACTGCTGAGTTTGACGCTGCAGCCCCGCACATCGTGCCGTCCCCGTTTCAAAATCAGCACCACGTCGTAGGCGGTGCAGCCGCCGGTGCCCGCCAACAAGGTCTCCATGGGGCGGGGTGCCAAATTTTGCCCACCGTTCTCGGGTTTGACCGCATCGGGTGCGCCATCCATGGCAATCATGTGGCCGGAACCGGTTTCGGCCAAAAAGCCCATGCCGGATCGGGTGCCGGCCGCGCCGGTCCAGGTGACTGTGCATTCCATTTTTCAATCCTCAGTGATGGGCAGGGCTGATGCAGCCCACCCGCAATACAAACGCCGATATTACCCAACAGCACGCACAGGGCCATGCGGAAAAAGCCCACATCCCTGATGTCAGCACTTTCACGATTTCAGGCCTTGACAGTGTCAAGCCCGGTTGTCAGTTTCTTCAAGCATATTCATGTTTACAACTTTTTTCATTTCGCATGGCCCAACTTGCTGCGTTGCAACAAAAGGCCCGTACAATTGCGAACAAGCGTGCTTTTTTGCATGCACCGTTTGTCTCCTCCACCCTCTGAAAAGGTGGATTTGCCCCAAGCCGCAAGGTTTGGGGCATTTTTTTTGCCCGTTATCATCAAACCCATTCTTTTTACGCGATGCGCCTTGCCTTTCATCGCTTTGTTCATGACGACAAAACACCTCACACCTGCCGATTACCTTAAAAAAATCCTGAATGCCAAGGTCTACGATGTGGCCACCGAATCGTCTCTGGAGCCAGCCATTCACCTGTCTCGCCGCTTGGGCAACAAGGTTTTATTGAAGCGCGAAGACCAGCAAGCCGTGCACAGCTTCAAGCTGCGCGGGGCTTACAACAAAATGGCGCAACTCACGCCGGTGCAGCTGAAAAATGGCGTGATTTGCGCCTCGGCGGGCAACCATGCGCAGGGCGTGGCCTTGAGTGCCAGCAAACTGGGCACGCAGGCCATCATCGTCATGCCCACCACCACCCCACAAGTCAAGATCGACGCGGTCAAAGGCCTGGGGGGCAACGTGGTGTTGTTTGGTGAGAGCTATTCCGACGCCTATAACCACGCATTGACCTTGCAAAAAAAGCAGGGCCTGACCTTTGTGCACCCCTTTGATGACCCGGATGTGATCGCCGGACAAGGCACGATTGCCATGGAAATACTGCGCCAACAACAGGGGCCACTCGATGCGGTGTTTGTGGCCATTGGCGGAGGCGGCCTGATTTCTGGCGTGGCCAACTACATCAAGGCGGTGCGCCCTGGGGTCAAGGTCATTGGCGTGCAAATGAATGACTCCAACGCGATGATCCAATCGGTGGCCGCCAAAAAACGGGTGAATTTGACCGATGTGGGCCTTTTTTCGGACGGCACAGCGGTCAAATTGGTAGGCGAAGAGACCTTTCGCGTGACACGGGGTCTGGTGGACGAATTCATGACCGTGGACACCGACGCGGTCTGCGCTGCCATCAAGGACATTTTTGTGGACACCCGCTCGATTGTGGAGCCCGCAGGCGCGCTGGCGGTCGCCGCCATCAAGCAGTACGTGGCCATACACAAAACCAAAGGCCAGACTTACGCCGCCATTTTGTGTGGGGCCAACATGAACTTTGACCGCCTGCGCTTTGTGGCCGAGCGGGCCGATGTGGGCGAAGAAAAAGAGGCTTTGTTTGCCGTCACCCTTCCAGAAGAGCGCGGCAGTTTCAAGCGCTTTTTGGAGTTGATTGGGAGCTTGCCCGGCGGACCGCGCAACGTGACCGAGTTCAACTACCGCATGAGCGACTCCGACCAGGCCCATGTGTTTTTAGGTCTGAGCACGCATGGCAAAGGCGAAAGCAGCAAGATCACAGCCAAATTCAACAAGCAACAGTTCAAGGCGATTGACCTGACGCACGACGAACTGGCCAAAGAGCACATCCGCCACATGGTGGGCGGGCACTCGGCCCTGTCACAAGACGAGCGCTTGCTGCGTTTTGAATTTCCAGAGCGCCCAGGGGCCTTGCTCAAATTTTTGAGCCTGATGCGCCCGGGCTGGAACATCAGCTTGTTCCATTACCGCAACCAAGGTGCCGATTACGGCCGCATTTTGGTCGGCTTGCAGGTGCCCTCCAAGGACGACAAGGCGTTTGACAAGTTCCTCCAAACGCTGGGCTACCCTTACACAGAAGAGACAGACAACCCGGTTTACCGTTTGTTTTTGCGCAGCTGATCGCTTGCAGGGCAAGCTCTTACCAAGGAAATGTGGAAGCCCTGCCCCAGGGCGGCGATGGGTGGTGGTTTGCGAGGCTTGATCGCGACGAGGGCGTCGCTCCTACAGGGGGATGGCCTGCTTCTTTGTGGGAGCCCCGCAGCCTGGGCGATGGGTGGTGATTTACGAGGCTTGATCGCGACGAGGGCGTCGCTCCTACAAAGGCAGCAAAGGTCAAGGGGTTTTGTCGAGGGCGGGCAGACTCAAAACAAACGAAGACGGGCCTGTTGTGGCGGGGCCAAGCTGGACTTGGCGCTGGCCTAGGCTTTGCAAAAACAGGCCCTCGGACAAGGCCTGCCCGGCGCGGTAGGCCTTGGGGGCTTGTCCATCCACGGCAATCAATGCGCTGCCTCTGCCGGAGGCACCGGCCACCACCCCCAACAATTGGTAGCGACTGGACTGCGCCACACTCATCACAGGTGTTAGGCCCTTGACGCCCCAAGCACGGTGCAAGGGAGAAGTGCTGTCTGGGCCTGCCGTCTGGGCCACGGAGGCGGGTTGGGACACCAGCGCCACAGGGGCAGCGGCCCCGCCAGATGGGTACTGAAGCACCCAATAAGCGATGCTGGCTGCGGCGGCACACCCCATGGATGCGCTCACCAAGGCGGGCCACCAAGGGCGGGCTTGAAAAGCGTAATTGGACATTAACATGGGCGCATTATGATCGACGCCATGAAAACACCTGCCACCCCTTCCTCCCGCCGTCAGCGGGGCTTTACCCTGATCGAACTCATGGTCGTGCTGGCCATCATTGGCGTGCTGGCCGCGCTGATCGTGCCCAATGTGCTGGGCCGAGCCGACGATGCCCGCATCACGGCCGCCCGCACCGATGTGGGCAACCTGATGCAGGCCCTCAAACTCTACAAGCTGGACAACCAGCGTTTCCCCACTGGTGCCCAAGGCCTGGGTGCGCTCACCCTCAAGCCCACCACCGAACCCGTGCCCGTCAATTGGAAGCCCTACCTGGACAAGCTGCCCAATGACCCTTGGGGGCGTCCTTACCAATACATGAACCCCGGCATCAAGGGTGAGGTCGATGTGCTGTCCTTTGGCGCTGACGGTCAAGCCGGCGGTGAGGGCAACAATGCAGACATCGGCAGCTGGCAATAAACGCCACCATCGCCACCTTGGCCCTGCAGCCCTGTGCAGGGGCTTCACGCTGCTCGAACTGTTGGTGGTCATGGCCTTGATGGCCTTGGCCATGGCCGGCGTGAGTCTGTCACTGCGTGACAGCGCTGACAGCGCCTTGCAACGCGACGCCGAGCGCCTGGCGGCGCTGCTGGAAACCGGCCGTGCCCAGGCCCGTGCGAACGGCTTGCCCGTGGTCTGGCGGGCGCAAGGTGCAGCACAAGCTAATGGACAAGGGCCGGCCTTTGTCTTTGAGGGCTTGCCGCCCCCCGGGCTGCCGAGTCAATGGCTGAGCGACACCACCCGCACGGCACCTGGTCAATCCCTCATTTTGGGGCCGGAGCCACTCATTGGCCCGCAGGCTCTGGCCATCAGCAGCAGCGAACGCCCAGACAATCGTTTGTGGGTGGTCACCGACGGTTTGCGCCCTTTTCGCGTGCAAAACGCCCCCCCCACCGGCACCGCCCCACCATGAAATCCCCGCGCAACAGCGGCCCCCACAGGCCTGAAACAGCCCGCCGCAGCAGGGGCCGCCTCGGCCTGTCTGCGCAAGGCTTCACCTTGATCGAGGTGTTGGTGGCTTTGAGCATCACGGCTGTGGCCCTTTTGGCCGGCTTGCAAGCCACGGGCTCGCTGGTGCGCAACGCCGATCGACAAACCGTGAGCATGTTGGGGCAAATTTGCGCTGAAAACGAACTCATCGCCCTGCGATTGCGAAGGCAGTTGCCCGACAACGGCAACCGCAGCATCGAATGCCCCCAAGCCGGTCGCCTGCTGCAAGTCGAGGTGTCGGTGCGCCCCACCCCCAACCCGAATTTTCGGCGGGTCGATGCACGCGTGTTGGACCAAGGCGACTTTGTGCTGCAACTGTCCACCGTGATGGGGCGCAACTGATGGTGTCACCCCCCTCCCGTGCGCGCGGCTTCACCCTGATCGAGGTGCTGGTGGCCATTGCCATCATGGCCTTGATGAGCCTGATGGCCTGGCGCGGGATCGATGGCATGTTGCGCACACAAAGCGGCCTGCAAACCCGCGCCGACGACATCCGCACCCTGCAAGCAGGCCTGGCGCAATGGCAAACCGACCTGGACCAATTGGCCGAATTGACTGGCACCCCCAGCTGGGATTGGGACGGTCAAGTGCTTCGCCTGACACGCCGCAGCGCAGACGCCCCCACATCACCCAGCGGTCCTGTGCCCAGCGTGCAGGTGGTGGCTTGGACGTGGCGCGTGGACCCGGGTCGGCCCGGTGGCGGCGACTGGCAACGCTGGCAGTCGGCTGCACTGACCCAAAACCAGGACTGGCAAACCGCCTGGGATGCGGCCCGGCAATGGAGCCAGACACCCGACGATGCGTCGCGCGTCGGGCAAATTCAAATCCACCCTTTGGCGGGATGGCAAATTTTTGTGCACCGGGGCGGGGCTTGGACCAACCCTTTGTCCAGCGATGCCGTCACGGCAGGCACCAGCGTCCCAGCCCAGTCGCCCAAACCACCCGACACGCCTGCAGCCGCCCCCTCCCCTGCATCCACCAGCGCCAGCAAAACACCGGATGGTGTGCGCTTGGTGCTGAGCTTGCCCCCTGGGCCAGCCGGTGCTGGCCCTGTGACGCTGGACTGGGTGCGCCCCACCTTGTCTGGAGTCCCCTCATGACACGGCCTCACCCCCCCCGTCACACCCAGACAGCTCGACACTCACAACTGCCGGGCCAAGGCGGTGCCGCCTTGCTGGTGGCCATGCTCACCGTGGCCCTGGTGGCCACACTGGCCAGTGCCGCCCTGTGGCAACAGTGGCGGCAAGTTGAAATTGAATCGGCCGAACGCGGCCGAAGCCAAACCGCCTGGATGATGACCGGTGCCCTAGACTGGTCCCGGTTGATTTTGCGCGAAGACGCGATCTCTGCTCAAGGTGCAGGCGTTGACCATTTGGGGGAACCTTGGGCTTTGCCGGTGCAAGAGTCCAAACTGTCCTCGTTTTTGTCACAAGACCAGCAATGGCGCGAAGACGATGCCGAGGTCTTTTTATCGGGCCGAATCACCGACGCCCAATCGCGCATGAACCTGACCAACCTGCTCGAAGACGGCAAACCCTCGCCCCTGGCCCTGGCGCAATTGGCTGCGCTGTTTGACCGTTTGCAACTGCCCCAGTCCGAGATGCAAAAGCTGGTCGAACAGTGGTTGGCCGCCCAAGCACACCACAGCAGCAACCGCCAATCCGCCTTGGGCAATGCCACACCCGCCCCCTTGGTGCCGCAACAAACCGCCCAGTTGCGCTGGATGGGCCTGAGTCCAGCCACCTTGCTCGCCTTGCAAGAACACATCACCGTGCTGCCCGAGCCCACGCCCATCAACCTCAACACCGCGTCGGCCGAAGTGCTCTCGGCCAGCCTGGTGGGGTTTGACCTGTCGTCCGCACGGCAAGCGCTTGCCTTGCGAGCACGGGGACACTGGGCCAGCTTGAACGCGGCCCGCGAGGCGCTGGGTGCGGCAGGTTTGCAGCTCAACGACAAACAGCACAGCGTGCAAAGCCGTTACTTTGAGGTGCTGGGGCGCATGCGCATCGACAACGTGGTCCAGCAAGAGCTGGCCCTGGTTCGTCGCGAAGGCAACCAAGTGCGCATGCTGTGGCGAGTCAAAAGCCCCCAGCAAAGTCACAGTGCCCCTCTACAATGATTTGCACATGCGCACCCTGATCATTCAATTGCCCCCCAGCCCAGCCGGCCCAGCCACGGTTTACCTCCACGCCTTGGTGCAGCCCGAGCGTGAACCGGCTTCCCTGCGCCTGCAATGGTCGGCCAGCACCTTGCTGCCCAGCGCTGACCGGCAGACCGAAGTGCTGGTTTTATTGCCTGCGGCCTGCGTGTCGTGGCACCGGGTTGAGTTGCCACCAGGCCTGCACAAACAGGCCTCACGCCTGCAAGCGGCCTTGCAAGGCCTGCTCGAAGACCGCCTGCTCGACGACCCTGCCCAGCTGCACATGGCCTTACAAACCAGCTGGAAAGACTTGCCCCAAGCCTGGGTGGGCGTGTGCCAACGCCACTGGCTGCGCGAGCACCTCCAAGTGCTCGAACAAGCCGGGCTGCAGGTGCACCGCATCGTGCCCGAAATCGCCCCGAGCACCGCGCCCCTTCAACTGCTGGCCCTGGGCGATGATCAGACCGGCTGGCTGTGGGCGGCGCACCCCGAACGCGGCGTCTGGGGCATGCCTCTGGCCCCTTTGCGCACCTTGGCAGAACGCTTTGGCCTGAGCCCTCAAGCGCTGCAAAGCGCCCAGCTTTTGGCCGAGTCGGCCGTGGTGGCCCCGATCACCGAAGCCCTGGGCCGCCCTGCCCAACTCATGCCCCCGGGGCAACACTGGCTCCAAGCCATGGCCTCCGATTGGGATTTGGCGCAGTTTGACTTTCGGGCCAACGCCCAAGCGCGTTACCTCAAACAGGGCCAAAAGGGCCTGAGCACCCTGTGGAACAGCCCCGTGTGGCGTCCTACCCGTTGGGCCTTGGGTTTGTTGTTGCTCAGCCAAGTTGTGGGCTTGAACGCCTGGGCCTGGAAAACACGCGCCAACTGGCAGGCCGAAGAACAAAGTTGGGCCCGCATGCTCAAAGAAAGCTTTCCGCAAACCCAGCTCGTGGTGGATGCCCCGGTCCAAATGGCGCGGGAAGTCGAACGGCTGCAGCAAAACTCCGGCCAACTCGGCCCTGCCGACCTCGAAGCCATGCTCGCCGCCTTGGGTCAGGCGCTGCCGGCAGGCACGGCAGCACCGCGCCAATGGACCTACCAAAGCGGCCAGCTGCGGCTGCAAAGCTTTCAGCCCACCGCCAGTGAGCAATCCACCCTGAAAACCGCCCTGCAAGCCCAAGGCTACCTGCTCACGCCAGCGGGCGAAGGCTGGTTGATGTCTTTGACACCCGCCAAAGAAAGCACCCCATGAGCCGCACCCACTTGCCTTTGCAAGCGCTGCAACAGGCGTGGCAGCAACGAAATCCACGCGAAAAAAAGGGCTTGGCCCTGGTCGCCCTGCTGCTGACACTGGCTTTGCTGTGGAGCCTGGTCCTGGACCCCGCTTGGCGCACTTGGCAGCTGGCCCCCGCCAAGCAAGCCGAGCTGGACCGGCAAACCCAGCGCATGCGCGAACTGCAAGCCCAAGCCCAACGCCTGCAATCGGCACCCGCCAACAGCGCCGCCCAAGCCCGCCAATGGCTGGAAGCCAGCGTGCGCGATCTGGGCACGGGCGCGCGCATTCAGGTGCAAGGCGATCGTGCCACCTTGAGTGTTGAATCTGCACCAGCCGACAGCATGGCCCGCTGGCTCAGCCAAGCCCGTGAACGGGCACAGGCCCTGCCCGTCCAAGCCCAACTGCAACAGGTGCTGCCGACGCAAAAACCGGCACCCTCTTCAACACCCGCGGCAACAGCACTCGCTACAGCCCTCACATCAGCCCCTGTACCCCTGAGCGCACCCCCCGCCGACACCAGCGCCATGCATTGGCGCGGCAGTGTCGTGCTTCGTTTGCCCGCCACGCCATGAACAAGCGCATCACCCCTGCCCTTCGCCCGCAATGGCGGCATGCGCTTTGGGGCGCATTGCTGGGCCTGCTGGTGGCCACCTGCGTGTGGGCTCCTGCACGCTGGCTGGCTTGGGGTGTGGCGCAAGCCAGTCAAGGCCGGGTGCAGCTCTTGCAACCGCGCAACAGCTTGTGGGCCGGATCGGCGCAGTTGGTGCTCAGCGGGGGTGCGGGCAGCCGTGACGCGCAAGCCCTGCCCGGTCGACTGCGTTGGCGCATCGAACCCGGCTGGACGGGCCTGCGCGTGCTGTGGCGTGCCGAGTGCTGCATGGCGCAACCGGCCAGTGTGTCGCTGCAGCTGGGACTGTCCACACTGCAACTGAACATCAGCGACCACCTCTCGCAATGGCCGGCGGCTTTGCTCAGCGGTCTGGGCGCACCCTGGAACACCCTGCAACCCGAAGGCCAACTGCAATGGCGCAGCGAAGGCTTGCAACTGCGCTGGAGCGAAGGCCGTCTGCAAATGACAGGCCAAGTCGAGTTGCAAGTGCAGCAACTGTCCTCCCGCCTGAGCACCCTCAAACCAATGGGCAGCTACCTCATTCAACTGAACGGCCGCCCCGAAGGCACCGCCACCCCCGAGCTGAAACTGAGCACCCTGCAAGGGCCTTTGCTCTTGAGTGGGCAAGGCCAATGGGTCGGCGCACGTCTGCGCTTTTCTGGCCAAGCCAGTGCCCAAGAAGGGTACGAAGCGGCCTTGTCCAATTTGCTGAACATTGTGGGCCGCCGCGAAGGCCCACGCAGCCTGCTGTCTCTGGGCTGAACCCCACACCACCGATTGAACCCGCCCACACCATGAACGCCACCCCCCTCTTTGCCCGCCTGTCCCAGCCCTTGTCGTCCACACGCCTTTGGCAGCCTTTGGCGCTGAGCTGGGTCTGCCTGTCCAGCGCACTGGCCCAAGCTCCCAACACCGATGCCACTCAGGCCCCAAGCCTGGCCAGCAACGCAGCCCAGTCGCCAGCCAAGCCCCCCGCCCGCAAAGCCACACGGCAAGAGCCGGTCACGCTCAACTTTGTCAACGCCGACATCGAAGCCGTGGCCCGCACCCTGGCAACCTTGTCGGGCCACAACGTGGTGGTGGACCCCCGGGTCAAGGGCACGGTCTCGCTGTCCAGCCAACTGCCCGTGCCCCCTGCCCAGGCCTTGCGCCTGTTTGCAGTGCAGCTGCGCACCCAAGGCTTTGCCCTGGTGGAGTCATCGGGCCTTTACACCGTATTGCCTGAGGCCGAAGCCAAGCTGCAAAGCAGCGCCGTCTCGGCCGGTGCCGTGCCCGCCAGCAGCGGCCAAATCATCACCCAGATTTTTCGTTTGAACCACGAAAACGCCAACAACCTGGTGCCGGTGCTGCGCCCGCTGATCAGCCCCAACAACACCATCAACGTCAACCCCGGCACCAACGCCCTGGTGATCACCGACTACAGCGACAACCTGCAACGCCTGGCCCGCATCGTGGCGGCACTCGATGTGGCCAACGCCACCGGGGTCGAGATGATCCGGCTGCAACACGGTGTGGCCAGCGACCTGGCGCCCATGGTGCTGCGCCTGCTCGAATCCACGGCCGCAGCGGCCGCGGCCAGCCAAGGGCAAACCGACAACTTGTTCAAAACCACCGTGCTGCCCGATGTGCGCACCAACGCCTTGATCGTGCGCGCCGCCAACCCGGCCCGTCTGGCCTTGGTACGCGGCCTGGTCAGCCAACTGGACCAGCCCAGCGCCACCGGTCCGGGCGCGGCCAGTGGCAACATCCATGTGGTGTACCTGAAGAATGCCGACGCCACCAAACTGGCCGTCACCTTGCGTGCCGCCCTGTCGGGCGAGTCGCGCAGCACAGCTGGCAGCGCCCCAGCCAGCGCAGGCACGCCCACTGCGGCAGGTCCGGCAAACGCTGCCAGCACCGGCCTGAACGCCAGCGCCAGCCCCTCCACAGGCGGCCAAATCCAGGCCGACCCGGCCACCAACTCGCTCATCATCACCGCCCCCGAACCCCAATACCGGCAACTGCGCTCGGTGATCGAGATGCTCGACCAACGCCGCGCGCAGGTGTTTGTGGAAAGCCTGATTGCCGAAGTCAGCGCCGACAAAGCCGCCGAATTTGGCGTGCAGTGGCTCAGCGGCACAGGTGGCACCAATGGCAACGCGGTGGGCGTGCTGGGCACCAACTTTGCGGTGGGTGGCACCAATTTGTTCAGTTTGGCAGCCAGTGCGGCCACCGGCAACCTCGCCCCTTCCACAGGCCTGAATGTGGCCCTTGGCGAGCGGCGCAACGGCGTGTTGGCCTTGGGCGCATTGGCGCGGTTTTTACAGTCCAATGGCGACGCCAATGTGCTGTCCACGCCCAATTTGCTCACCCTGGACAACGAAGAAGCCAAAATCGTCATTGGTCAAAACGTGCCCTTTGTGACGGGCCAATACACGTCCAACAACACCAACGCGGGCGCGGTCAACCCGTTTCAAACCATTGAGCGCAAAGACGTGGGCCTGACCCTGCGGGTCAAGCCGCAGATCAGCGAAAACGGCACCGTCAAGATGCAAATCTTCCAAGAGGTCAGCAGCATCGACAGCAAAAGCTCATCGACCGCCGGGCTGATCACCAACAAACGCTCCATCGAGTCGAGTGTGCTGGTCGAAGATGGCTCCATCGTGGTGCTGGGCGGCTTGCTGCAAGACGACACCACCAACACCCAGGAAAAAGTGCCCGGCTTGGGCGACATTCCGATCTTTGGCAACCTGTTTCGGGCCGAAGCACGCAGCCGCAAAAAAACCAACCTGATGGTGTTTTTGCGCCCGGTGGTGGTGCGTGACGGTGCGGCCACCGAGGCCCTGTCGCTGGGCCGGTACGAACAAATGCGGCTCAACCAAATGGGCTTTCAGCCCGCCGCCAACGGTGCGCTGCCCGTGCCCGGGTCGGCCGTCCTTCCCCCATTGACCGCGGGCGATTCCCCCTCCCCCTCCCCCTCTTCCTCTTCATCGGCCCCCGCCCCAGCCAAGCCCTGAGTTGTCCATGCGCTACCCCCTGCCCTATGCCTTTGCCCGCACGCATCGTTTGTTGCTCGAAGACGATGCCCAGGGACTGAACCTCTGGTTTTGTGACGAGAGCGACCGCTCGGCCATGTCCGAGGTGACGCGCCAGTTTGCTGGGCCAAATTGGCAGGTGCAGCACAGCAGCGCCACCCAATTGGGCCAACGCATTCACCTAGCCTACTCGGGTGGCCAGGCCAACAGCAGCTCCACCGCCGCCGCCGTGGTCAGCGAAGTCGAATCCGAAGCCGACCTCTCGCGCATGATGCAAGAGCTGCCTGCGGTGGAAGACCTGCTGGAGGCCAGCGACGACGCGCCCATCATCCGCATGCTCAACGCCTTGCTCACGCAAGCCGCACGCGATGGGGCCAGCGACATCCACATCGAACCTTATGAACGCCATTCGAGTGTGCGCTTTCGCATAGACGGCACCCTGCGCGAGGTTGTACAACCGAACCGGGCGCTGCACGCAGCATTGATTTCGCGCCTGAAAATCATGGCCGAACTCGACATTGCAGAAAAACGACTCCCGCAAGACGGCCGCATCAGCCTGCGCTTGGGCTCGCGCGCGGTCGATGTGCGCGTGTCCACCCTGCCCAGCGCACATGGTGAACGCGCCGTGCTGCGCCTGCTGGACAAGAGCGAGGCGCGCCTGACCCTCGAAGCCGTGGGCATGCAGGGTCAGGTGCTGGCGCAAATTGACCAGTTGATCCACCAGCCGCACGGCATTTTGCTGGTCACCGGCCCCACCGGTTCGGGCAAAACCACCAGCCTGTATGCCGCGCTGCAGCGGCTGGACGCCACGCGCAACAACATCATGACGGTGGAAGACCCCATCGAGTACGAGCTGCCGGGCGTGGGCCAAACGCAGGTCAATGCCAAGATCGACCTGAGTTTTGCCAAGGCCCTGCGCGCCATCCTGCGGCAAGACCCGGACGTGATCATGATTGGCGAGATTCGCGACTTTGAAACCGCACAAATTGCCATTCAGGCGTCGCTGACGGGCCATCTGGTGCTGGCCACGCTGCACACCAACGACGCGGCCAGCGCTGTGAACCGATTGATCGACATGGGGGTGGAGCCGTTTTTGCTCAGCTCCTCGCTCTTGGGCGTGCTGGCCCAGCGCCTGGTGCGCAAGCGCTGCACCGCCTGCCACGGCGCGGGCTGCGACGCCTGCGGCCACACCGGTTACGCCGGGCGCACCGGGGTGTTTGAGCTGCTGGTGGCCAGTGACGTCATCAAGGCCCAAATCCACAACCGCGCCGCCGAGGCCGACTTGCGCGCCACCGCCCTGGCCGAGGGCATGGTGCTCATGCGTGATGACGGCCAGCGCTTGGTGGATGCGGGCATCACCAGCGCCGAAGAACTGCTGCGCGTGACGCGGGACTGAAGCCCCGTGCGCCCCACATCCTTGCCCCGTTCCAGCTTCGTTGCAGCGGCCATCAAGCGCCCGGGGTTCCTGCGTCTGCAGGCGATGGGCTGGGCTTGGGTGTTGTTGACAGGTGCCGCCCAAGCTCAAGCAGACCTTGTAAGGCCAAGCCAAGCCCCGGACAAGACGCTTACAGCGTCCGAGGCTGCAGACCCCGCAGACCGCACCACACAAGACTCCACACAAAACGCAGCCCAAGACACCGCACCCGAGGCCACCGCCACAGGCGAAATCCCGGCCAAGGGTTGGCAATACACCCTGGGGCTCAAACTCAAGTCCACTGAGCAAGCCGATGGCCGTAAAGGCATGAACCTGCGCCCCGTGCTGGGCCTGCGCTACGGACGCTGGCGACTGGGCCATGCCACGGGAGAAGAATGGTTCAAATTCAGCGGCTACCGCGAATCCACCAATTTGGCCTATGACCTGCGCGATGACGACAAACTCCAAATCGCCTTGTCCGCACGCATCCAAAACATCGAGGACAACACCAGCTTCGACGGTTTCAGTTCGGGCAAAAACACCGTACGCGCACGCGTCAGCATAGGCTATCGACTGGACAAACACTGGTCGCTGGGCAGCGATGTCACACAAGACCTGTTGAACCGGGGTGATGGGACCACCTTGTCCATGGGCGCCTCTTACTTGTGGCCCTTGAGCGAGCGCAGCACCCTGAGCCTGAGCAGCGGTGCCTCCTGGGCCACGGCCCGGCACTGGGCCACCCAACTGCGCTTGAGACCCACCCCTGAGGGCGGCTGGCAAGCCGGTCTGGGCGATTGGGGCTTGGGCATGAGTTACCGCTACGCCATCAACCCGCAATGGGCCTGGTTTGGCAGCCTGGGCACCACTCGCCACTTGGGTCAAGTCAACGAAGTCAGCCCCAGCCAATCCAGATGGAGCGGCCAACTGGGCCTGCTTTACTTCAGCCGCTGAGAACACGACATGCCCGCTTACCGATTTGAAGCCCTGCAATCCAATGGCAGCTCGCGCAAAGGCACCTTGGAGGCCGACAGCCTGAAAACCGCACGCACCCAGCTGCGCGCGCAGTCCTTGGTGCCCTTGCTGGTGGAGCCCATTGCCTCGGGCAGCGGGAGTGATGCGGACGCCGCCTTGCCGTGGTGGCAAAGGCCAGTAGGCCAAGGCCGGGTGTTCACCAGCAGCCAACGCGCCGTGTGGACGCGCCAACTGGCCAGTTTGGTGGGCAGCGGCCTGCCCATCGAGCGCGCCTTGTCGGCCTTGGCCGAAGAAGCCGACCACGACAAACAAGGCCAACTGATGGCCGCCATCCGGGCCGAGGTCAACTCGGGCAGCACTTTGGGCCGCGCTTTGGCGCAGTTTCCCAAAGAGTTTCCAGCCATCGACCGCGCCGTAATCGCCGCAGGCGAGCAAAGTGGGCACCTGTCCGATGTGCTGCACCAATTGGCCGCCGACCTGGAAGACCAGCAGGTGCTGCGCTCCAAATTGCTGTCGGCCTCGCTGTACCCCGCCATCGTGAGCCTGGTGGCTTTGGCCATCGTGGTGTTTTTGATGACCTCGGTGGTGCCGCAAGTCGCCGGGGTGTTTGCCGGTACGCAACGCCAACTGCCTGGCCTGACGGTGGCCATGCTGGCCCTGAGCGACCTGGTGCGCAATTGGGGCTGGTTGATGCTGCTGGTGCTGGTCTGTGCCGGGGTGGCCTTTCGATTGGCCATGCGCCAAACGGCCTTGCGCCTGCGCTTTGACGCCGCCTGGCTGCGCCTGCCCCTGATCGGGCGACTGGCCCGGGGCTACAACAGCGCCCGCTTTGCTTCCACCTTGGCCATGCTCACGGCGGCAGGTGTGCCCATTCTCAAAGCGCTGCAAGCGGCGGCCGACACTTTGTCCAACCAAGCCCTCCGGGCCGACGCCCTGGAGGCCCTGGTGCGTGTGCGCGAAGGCGCGCCCCTGGGCACCGCCTTGGCGCAAAACGCCCGGTTTCCGGGTTTGTTGTCGATGTTTGCACGGCTGGGCGAACAAACCGGCCAACTGCCCTTGATGCTGCAAAGGGCGGCCACGCAACTGTCCAGCGAAGTGCAGCGCCGCGCCATGGCCTTGGCCACGGTGCTGGAGCCCTTGCTCATCGTCGCCATGGGCGGTGTGGTCATGCTGATTGTGCTGGCGGTGCTCATGCCCATCATGCAACTGAACCAATGGGTCAAGTGAAGGCGTGCAGGGGCTGCGCCACGTAACGCAAGCGACCCTGGCTGCGCAGAGCTGGCCTTAAGATGATCCGGTGATGGACATTTTGCACACGCCCTCGGCATGACGCCCCCCCAAACCCCGCCCTCCTGGATTCGGCGCTGCGCCAACGCGTACCAGCGCGGCCTGCGCGTGTTTGCGGCTTGGCCTGCGGCGGTGCAAGGCATGGTCTGGATGGTGCTGGGCGGCTTGTTTTTTTCATTTTTGAACGCGATTGCCCGGGACTTGACGCTGCACCTGGATGTGTACCAGTCCCAGTTTTTGCGCTATCTGTTTGGCCTGCTGTTCATCTTGCCCTGGGTCTGGCGCGATGGCTGGCGGGCTTACATGCCGGTCAACATGGCGGGCCAGTTCTGGCGCGGCGGGGTGCACACCCTGGGCCTGATTTTGTGGTTCACGGCCCTGCCCAAAATCCCCCTGGCCGACATGACCGCCATTGGTTTTACCGGTCCGATTTTCATCATGCTCGGGGCCGCCTGGTTTTTGGGCGAACCCATGCGCAAAGACCGCTGGATCGCCGCCATTGTGGGTTTTGCGGGGGTGCTGGTGGTGGTCTTGCCCAAGATGTCGGGCGAGGGCGGCTGGTTCAACCTGGTCATGTTGGCTTCTTCGCCGGTGTTTGCGGCATCCTTTCTCATCACCAAGGCCCTGACCCGCTACGAAAAAGCAGGCGTGATTGTGCTGTGGCAAGCCCTGACCGTCACGGTTTTGAGCTTGCCCATGGCCCTGCCCAACTGGCAAGCGCCCACGCTCATGCAGTGGATCGGCTTTGCCGCCACCGGGGTCTTGGGCACGCTGGCCCATTACTGCCTCACACGGGCCTTTGGTTTGGCCGACATTTCGGCCACCCAGTCCCTGCGCTTTCTGGACTTGGTCTGGGCCTCCTTGCTGGGCTGGCTGGTGTTTGGTGATGTGCCCAGCCAATGGACTTGGGCCGGGGCCTTGGTCATCCTGGGTGCCACCGTTTGGATTGCCCGCAGAGAAAGCCGGAGAAAGATCACCGCGTCCCACTGAGCGGGTATATTGCCGCCTCTACACAGGGAGAGTGTTGTGATTGACATCGAGCCATTGCGCTTCGCATGGGCCTCAGGGGGCCAAGACACCCTGTCGCTGGGGCGTCTGCACGTCAGCAGCGGGCAAACCGTTTTTTTGCATGGCCCCAGCGGCTGTGGCAAAAGCACCTTGCTGGGCTTGCTGTCGGGCGTGTTGTCTCCCAACCAAGGGCGTGTGTCTTTGCTCGGGCAAGACTGGGCCGCCTTGAAGGCCGGCCAGCGCGACGCCTTTCGGGCCGACCATGTGGGTGTCATGTTTCAGCAGTTCAATTTGCTGCCCTACCTGAACGTGCTGGACAACGTGACCCTGCCTTGCCGCTTTTCGGCCTTGCGCCGCGCTCGCTGCCAAGCCGCCGGTGGCCCCGAGGCCGCGGCCCAAAACTGGTTGCAGCGCATGGGTTTGCCCGAGGCGCTGTGGAGCCGCCGCGCCGACGCCTTGTCGGTGGGCCAGCAGCAACGCGTGGCCGCTGCCCGCGCCTTGATGGGCCAGCCCGAATTGATTTTGGCCGACGAGCCCACCTCCGCCCTGGATGCTGCCTTGCGGCAAGGCTTCATGGACTTGTTGCTGCAAGCCGCACGCGACGCCGGCAGCACCTTGGTGTGTGTGAGCCACGACGAACAGCAAGCCGTGCGTTTTGATGTGCAATGGTCCTTGCCCGCCTTGCAGCAAGCGGAGGTGAGCGCATGAACAGCCTGCTCAACATCGCCCGGCAAAGCGCCTGGAACCGCCGCAGCACCCTGATCTGGGTGGTCGTGTCACTGGCCCTGGCCACCGCCTTGCTGTGGACACTGGAGCGTTTGCGCCACGACATCCGCAGCAGCTTTTCACAATCGGTCAGCGGCGTCGATTTGATCGTGGGCGCGCGCAGCAGCCCGGTGCAGCTGATGCTGTTTTCGGTGTTCCACATCGGCAGCGTGCCACAAAGCATGAGCATGGACAGCGTGAACAAGCTGGCCCAGCACCGGTCGGTGTCCTGGGTGGTGCCCTTGAGTCTGGGCGATTCGCACCGGGGCTTTCCGGTGCTGGGCACCACACCCGCTTACTTTCAGCACTTTGCCTATGGCGACAAACAGCCGCTGGTCTTGCAGCAAGGCGCGGCGTTTGCAGACACGCTGGATGGTTTGTACGAAGCGGTGATCGGGGCCGAAGTGGCGCGCCAAATGGGTTATGGCCTAGGCCAAAGCATCACCTTGGGTCACGGCATGCACGACCATGACCATGACCACAAAAGGGAGACAGCCGACGGAAATACTGACGAACACGCCGACAAGCCCTTCAAGGTGGTCGGTATTTTGGCCCCCACGGGCACCCCGGTGGACCGCACGGTGCATGTGAGCCTTCAGGCACTGGAAGCTCTGCACCTGGGCTGGGTGGCGGGCACCCCCATGCCGGGCGGACACATCCCGGCTGATCAGGCGCGCAAATTCAATCTGCAGCCCGAAGAAGTCACGGCCGCCCTGGTGGGCCTGAAAAGCCGGGCGGCGGTGTTCAATGTGCAGCGCTTTGTGAATTTTTACGAACAGGAAGCCCTGATGGGCGTGATGCCCGGTGTGGCGCTGGATGAGTTGTGGTCGGTGTTGGGCCTGGGTGAAAACGCCTTGCTGGCTGTGTCAGCCTTGGTGGCTTTGGTGAGCGTGGTCTCGCTCATGGCGGTGGTGCTGGCCGGCCTGAACGAGCGCCGCCGCGAATTGGCGGTGTTGCGCGCCGTGGGCGCCGGACCGCGCCATGTGCTGGGCCTGCTCACCCTCGAAGGGCTGTGGGTCACCTGCGCCGGGGTGTTGTTCGGCGTGCTGCTGGCCCATGCAGGCATGGCCTTGGCTTCGCCATGGCTGCAGCAGTCGCTGGGCATCCGCTTGCAACTGGCCGCGCCCTTGCCCACGCAACTGGCTTTGGCGGGTGCGGTGCTGCTGGCTGGCTTGATGGCCAGCCTCGGACCTGCCTGGCGGGCCTACCGCTTGTCCTTGGCCGATGGCTTGTCGCCACGCGTGTGAGTCTGGCCCACCGAACCGTGATTTTGCTCGGTCCACGGCGTCAGCCCAGAGGGTTGCATCAACACCCATTTGTAGGAATGACGCCCCCGCCGCGATGAAGCCTTGCAGTCCACCACCCATCGCCCCGAGGGCGGGGCTCCCACATGGAACCCGCGATGAAACCTCGCAGACCACCCTTCCTCTTTTGTGGGAGCGACGCCCCCGCCGCGATGAAGCCTCGCAGTCCACCACCCATCGCCCCGAGAGCGGGGCTCCCACATGGAACCCGCGATGAAGCCTCGCAGACCACCCTTCCTCTTTTGTAGGAGCGGCGCCCCCGCCGCGATGAAGCCTCGCACACCACAAACCATCGCCCCTAGGGCGTGGCTCCCACATGGAACCCGCGATGAAGCCTCGCAGACCACCCTTCCTCTTTTGTGGGAGCGGCGCCCCCGCCGCGATGAAGCCTCGCAGACCACAAACCATCGCCCCGAGGGCGGGGCTCCCACAATCACTTTGTCCGAACCGAGACTTTCACGTAAAACTTGCCAGAGCCGCATCCATAAAAAAACCCCGCCCCTGAGTCGGCTTTCACGCGTTCAAGAGGCCCTGCGGGCTTACAGTGCTCAATTGGGAGACCCTATGAAGAAAACCTTTGTCATTCAAAACACCGCATTGCTGGCCGCCCTGCTGCTGGCGGGTTCCGTGTGTGCGCAAAGCGTGCGCGAGACTGCACGCGACACCGTGCCTCAAGTGCAGCCCTCTTTGTCGGCGGGTGCAGCCCCCGAAGGGGCCAGCACCCCAGGCGCAGCCCGCACCATCGGTTGGGAGCAGCTCATTCCTGCGGGCTGGGACCCGTACAAAGACCTCAAGGCCTTGAACCTGCAAAGCCTGAAAGACAACGATCCCAAGGCCGATGAAGCGCTGAAAAAAATGCGCCAAATGTGGGACAACGCCCCCATCAACCCCTTGATCCTGGGGCAAAACGTGCGTCTGCCCGGCTACCTGGTCCCCCTGGAAGACTTGCCTGAAGGCCTCAAGGAATTTTTGCTGGTGCCGTACTTTGGGGCCTGCGTGCACTCGCCGCCACCGCCCGCCAACCAGATCGTGCATGTCAAGCTCGACCAGGCCGTCAAACGCTTTCGCAGCATGGACACCGTGTGGGTGACCGGTGCCTTGAGCGCCACCAAAACCGATTCACACATGGGCGTGGCCAGTTACCGCATCGACGCCAAAGGGGTCACGCCGTATTCAGAAAAGAAGTAAGTGAGCATATGCTCTTGCCCAGCACACCATGGGCCTGGTCGGGGGTTCAAGGCCTGCGCCGCTTGGCAAGCGCCCACAACAGGCTATGCTCAAGCTTGCCCGCCTGCACAAGCGCTTCACCATTCCAAACGCACTGGAGATCACGATGCCCGTCTCACTGGAAGGCCAACTTGTTGTTGCGATTTCATCGCGGGCCTTGTTTGACTTTGAAGAAGAAAACCGGGTCTTCGAGCAAGGTGACGACCGGGCTTACATGCAATTGCAACTGGAACGTCTGGAAGCACCGGCCAAACCGGGCGTGGCTTTTTCTCTGGTGCGCAAGTTGTTGGCCTTCAATGACGCCGATGCGCAACGCGTCGAGGTGGTCATCCTCTCGCGCAACGACCCGGTCTCGGGCATGCGGGTGTTCCGCTCGGCGCAGCACTACGGCCTGTCCATACAGCGCGGCAGCTTCACCCGGGGCCAGCCGCCTTGGCGCTACCTCAAGCCCCTGAACGCCAATTTGTTTTTGTCCACGCATTTGTCCGATGTGCGTGCAGCCTTGGGTGCTGGTGTTCCTGCCGCGCAGGTATACCCCCACTCGGCCCTGGCCTCCGAGGCTCACCCCCACGAGGTGCGCATCGCATTTGACGGCGATGCGGTGCTGTTTTCGGACGAAGCAGAACGGGTGTTTCAGTCCGAAGGTTTGTCGGCATTTCAGGCGCATGAGCGGGACAAGGCAGGGCAACCTTTGCTGGCCGGCCCGTTCAAACCCCTGCTGGCCGCTTTGCACCGCCTGCAAAAAGAGGGCACGCCCAGCATGCGCATTCGCACCGCGCTGGTCACAGCGCGCAGCGCGCCCGCGCATGAACGCGCCATCCGCACGCTGATGAATTGGAACATCGAGGTGGACGAGGCCATGTTTTTGGGCGGCTTGCCCAAGGGCGAGTTTTTGCGTGAGTTTGAGCCTGATTTCTTTTTTGACGACCAAACTGGCCACATCGAATCGGCCGCCCGGCATGTGCCGTCAGGCCACGTTGCATCGGGTGTGTCTAACCCCGAGTAAATCGGCACCTGGATCTGTGGATCTGTGGACCTGTGGACCTGTGGACCTGTGGGCCTGTGGGCCTGTGGGCCTGTGGGCCTGTGGGCCTGTGGGCCTGTGGAATGTAGGAGCCCCGCCCTCGGGGCGATGGGTGGTGGTCTGCGGGGCACCATCGCGGCGGGGGCGCCGCTCCTACAAAAGAAGCGGTGGTCTGCGAAGCGCTATCGCGGCGGGGGCGCCGCTCCTACAAAATAAACGTTCAGGCCAATATCATCGGGCCGGATCAACAAGGGGCCTGAAGATGCGGCCCGGGGGGTGCTTTACTGGGCGCTGTTTTGCAGGGCAGCGATGCGGTCTTCAATGGGCGGGTGGGTGCTGAACAGCTGGCCAATGCCACCGGCGATGCCCATGGCGGCCATGCTCTTGGGCAGTTCGGCGGTGTGCACGCCACCCAAACGGGCCAAGGCGTTGATCATGGGCTGCTTGCGGCCCATCAACTGGGCAGCGCTCGCATCGGCACGGAATTCACGCTGGCGGCTGAACCAGGCCACGATGATCGCGGCAACAAAGCCCAACAAGATGTCCATCACGATGGTGGTGATGAAATAGCCCATGCCGGGGCCTGTGTTTTCTTCGTCGTTTTTGCGCAAGAAGCTGTCCACGGCATAACCCACGATGCGCGAGATGAACACCACAAAGGTGTTCATCACGCCCTGGATCAGCGCCATGGTGACCATGTCACCGTTGGCAATGTGCGCCACTTCGTGGGCCAGCACGGCTTCGATTTCTTCGTGGGTCATGTTTTGCAACAAACCGGTAGACACCGCCACCAAGGCCGAATCGCGGAAAGCGCCGGTGGCAAAAGCGTTGGGGTCACCTTCAAAAATGCCGACTTCGGGCATGCCAATACCGGCTTTGTCAGCCAACTTGCGCACAGTGTCCACGATCCAGGCTTCGTCGGCGTTGGCCGGTTGGTCAATGAGCTTCACGCCCGAGGACATCTTGGCGATCCACTTGCTCATGAGCAAGGAAATGATGGCGCCGCCAAAGCCCATGATCAGGGCAAAGCCGAGCAAAGCACCCAAATTCAGGCCGTTGGAGTCCAAAAATTTGTTCACGCCCAGCAAACTGGCGACGATGCCCAACACCACCACCACGGCGATGTTGGTCAAGACAAACAGAAAAATACGTTTCATGGCAGGTTTCTCTTTCAACCCGGAAGACGCGGGCACGTTGTGTCGAATGTTAGGGGTTTGTTGTCCAAAATCAAGCTGGCCCGGTGATTTCCTGATTGGCGTACGGTTTTTCAGACGGGCTCGGCGCGCTTGAGTCGGCGCGGACGAAACACGCTGCGGTCTTCGTAAAAAACAGGGTCAGTATTGTCTGGCCACCAGCCCGGCACACCCAAAATTGGCAAGGGACTGAAGGGTTTGAGGGCCAACTTGTCAGCCCTCAGGTCATGGGCCAGCCAATCGTCGATTTGCGCAGGCCGCACCTCGCCCGGCACGCGCCACAAATGCACCGTGATCGATTTGTAGGGTTGCACCAGTTTTTCGAGTGCGGCATGGCCAAAAGTCCACAAGTGGGTGTGGGCCCATTCGTCGCGCCGCGTCACCAGGGCTTCGGTCCATTGGTGGGCCGTCAAAGCTTGCCACAGCGCGTCTGAGGGCTGGATCAGCCAGGCGTTTTCATCAAACACCGTGGCCGCATCGCGCACCGCGCCGCGCACCTGGCCCACCCCGGCGCGGGCGATTTCTGCACTTTGCAGCCGGTTGAGCTGGCGCTTGGCCTGAGGAAAATGCATCCAGCACAAGGCATTGAAAAAATCGTGCAGCCCTTCACGGGTCGGCACCTGGCCATGGGCAAAAATAAAGTCTTCGTAAGCCTGGCCTTCGGGCAAATCGGCTTGTGGCACAAAACGCACCGGGGCCAGACCCACCTCGCTCAGGGCTTGAGGCTGGGGCACCCCCGCCACCACGCGCTGGGCAATGGCTTGCCCCACAGACTGCCAGTTGGCCAACCAAGGCGCGGCCCAGTCGATATCGGCCACGCCCAAGGCAGTGACCGCCTCGCAGCGGGAGCCGGGCCTGCTCAGGTGGAGGGGCTGGCTCAGAGGCTCACCATGTGCCAGGGCAGGCTTTCACCCGAACGCAGGGGCTTGAGTTCGGCCTCGCCAAAAGCAAAGCTGGCGGGGGGCGTCCAGCTTTCGCGGCGCAAGGTGATGGTGCCCGTGTTGCGCGGCAAGCCGTAAAAGTCTGCGCCATTAAAGCTGGCAAAGGCTTCGAGCTGGTCCAATGCGCCGACTTGGTCAAAGGCCTCGGCATACATCTCGATGGCCGCGTGCGCGGTGTAGCAACCGGCGCAACCACTGGCGTGTTCTTTCAGGTGTGCCGGATGCGGCGCACTGTCGGTGCCCAAAAAGAAACGGGCGTTGCCACGGGTGGCCGCTTGCACCAGCGCCAGCCGGTGGGTTTCGCGCTTGAGCACGGGCAGGCAGTAATAGTGCGGGCGCATGCCCCCCAAAAACAGGGCGTTGCGGTTGAACAGCAGGTGGTGCGCGGTGATGGTCGCGCCCAGGTTGGCATCGCCTTCGGCCACAAACTGCGCGGCTTCTTTTGTGGTGATGTGCTCCATGACAATTTTCAGGCCCGGAAAGTCGCGGCGCAGGGGAATGAGTTGCTGCTCGATGAACACGGCTTCGCGGTCAAACAAGTCGATGTCAGACGAGGTGACCTCGCCATGCACCAAGAGCAGCACGCCTTCGCGCTGCATGGCTTCGAGCACGGGGTAGATCTTGCGCAAGTCGGTCACACCCGCGTCGCTGTTGGTGGTGGCGCCTGCCGGGTACAACTTGCAGGCCACCACGCCGGCGGCTTTGGCGCGTGCAATTTCGGCCGGGGCCAGGTTGTCGGTCAGGTACAAGGTCATCAAAGGCTCAAAGGCCACCCCTTGGGGCACAGCCGCAAGGATGCGGCTTTTGTAAGCCAGCGCCTGTTCGGCCGTGGTCACCGGCGGCTTGAGGTTGGGCATGATGATGGCGCGGCCAAATTGCGCGGCAGTGTGCGGCACCACCACGTTCAGGGCGGCACCGTCCCGCACATGCAGGTGCCAATCGTCGGGGCGAATGAGGGTGAGTTCTTGGGTCATGGGGCGTATTGTCGCAAACCGGGCCATGCCCGCAAAAAGTGCATGCATCGCGCTTTTGCACCCCCATGAGGCGAACCCTGTGCCCTTAGGTGCACGCCAGGAAATACGCCCAAAGAGCTACCACCGCTTGGTGATAACCCGAAGAGAATGGCTTTTTTTTTGATGCAAAATGGCTTTTTTAATTGTTGAGGTTCACCGATGAAAATTGTTCGTTCCCTGATCCAGCGTCCTTTGTTGGCCGCTTCCTTGCTGGCCCTGATGGGCTCGGTGGCCACGCCTGCTTTTGCTGGCAAAACCCTGGACGGCATCAAGTCACGCGGCATGCTGAACTGCGGCGTGAACCCCAGCTTGCCTGGCTTTGCTGCGGCTGACAGCCAAGGCAACTGGACCGGTCTGGACGTGGACGTTTGCAAGGCCGTGGCCGCCACCGTGTTGAACGATGCCGCCAAAGTCAAGTGGACACCCCTGAACGCGACCCAACGCTTTGCCGTGTTGCAAGCTGGCGAAATCGACATCCTGTCGCGCAACACCACCTGGACCCTGAACCGCGACGCCTCGCTGGGCCTGCACTTCACGGGCACCACTTACTATGACGGCCAAGGCTTCATGGTGACCAAAAAGTCCAAGATCACCAGCGCCAAGAGCCTCAAGGGTGCCACCGTGTGCGTGCAATCGGGCACCACCACCGAGAAGAACCTGAACGACTTCTCCAAGGTCAACAAGCTCAACATCAAGCCCGTGGTGTTTGACACCCAGGAAGCCACCAACAAGGCCTACTTTGCAGGCCGCTGCCAGGCTTACACCACCGACGCCTCGGGCCTGGCCTCGGTGCGCAACAAGGAAGCCACCAACCCCGATGACCACGTCATCTTGCCCGACCTGATCTCCAAAGAACCGCTTGGCCCCAGCGTGCGCCGTGGTGACGACGAGTTCTTTGCCATCGTCAAATGGGTGGTTTACGCCTTGATCGAAGCCGAAGAGTATGGCATCACCCAAGCCAACGTGGACCAGATGAAGAGCAGCCCAGACCCCGTCGTGCAGCGCATCTTGGGCACCTCGGAAGACACCGGCAAGTTGTTGGGCCTGGACAAAGAGTGGGCTTACCGCGCCATCAAGGCCGTGGGCAACTACGGCGAAATGTTCGAGCGCAACGTGGGCCCCAAGTCTACTTTGAAGCTGCCACGCGGTCTGAACAACCAGTGGAACAAAGGCGGCCTGATGTACGCACCACCCGTGCGCTGATCGACCCCCTTGTGTTTTTCTGATTCAGACAAACACGGCAACCCCTGAAAGGACATCGGCCCGCCTCGTGCGGGCCGATGCACGATGATGATCCCACCTGCCCCCCCCCCTCCCCCCCGATCACGCGCCTGGTCCTGGCGCAGCCAGTCCTTCCGGGGCCTGGTCTACCAAGTTTTGACCATTTTGCTGCTCGTGTTGGCCGTCAGTTACTTGCTGTCCAACACATTTGCCAACATGCGCACGCGGGGCATCCAAAGCGGCTTCGATTTCTTTTTGCAGCCCGCAGGCTTTGCCATTGGCGAGAGCCTGTTCGAATTCGACTCTTCCCAAGGCTACTGGGTGGCCTATTTGGTCGGCCTGTCCAACACTTTGCGTGTGGCGCTGGTGGGCATTGTGCTGGCCACCGTGCTGGGCACCCTGATTGGCATCGGCCGTCTGTCCAACAACCTGCTGGTGCGCGGCCTGTGCACCGTGCACGTCGAAGTCACCCGCAACGTGCCTTTGCTGCTGCAATTGTTCATGTGGTACTTCGCCATGACCGAATTGCTGCCCACGATTGAAGAGCCCTTCAAGCCGCTCGCCGGTGTGTTCCTGAGCAAAAACGGTTTGCAATACCCGATGCCAGAATGGTCCGCAGGCCACTGGGGCACTTTGTTGGGTTTTCTGGCGGGTGTGGTGGCTTGGCGCTTTTGGGCCAGCAGAGCCATTCGCCAGTTTGAAATCACCGGCCAATACCACCCCGCCCGCACGCACCTGTTCGGCCTGGGCATTTTGTTGGCCGTGACGGCCGTGGGCTGGTTGGCCGGGGGAGCCCCTGGCGAAATGAGCATTCCCGAGGCCACCGAAATCAACGTGATTGGCGGCGGATCGGTCACGCCCGAGTACCTGACCTTGCTGATTGGCTTGACCGTCTACACCTCGGGCTACATTGCCGAGGTGGTGCGCTCGGGCATCCAATCGGTCGCCTACGGCCAGCACGAAGCGGCTGTGGCGCTGGGCCTGCCCCGCTCGGCCGAGTTGCGTCTGGTGCAGCTGCCCCAAGCCTTGCGCGTGATCGTGCCTCCCCTGACCAGCCAATACCTGAACCTGACCAAGAACTCCTCACTGGCCGTGGCCGTGGGCTACCCCGACCTGGTCTCGATCGGCTCCACCGCACTGAACCAGACGGGCCGCGCCATCGAATGCATCGCCGTGGTGATGCTGTGCTACCTGAGCTTGAGCTTGCTGACCTCTGCGCTCATGAACATTTACAACCGCCGTGTGCAGATCAAGGACCGCTGATGAACCACGCTGTCTTTACCCCGATTGCGCCGCGCCAGCCACCCGCCAACCAGGTGGGCCTGCTGCCCTGGTTGCGCAGCCGCTTTTTTGACGGCTGGGCCAACAGCTTGCTCACCGTGCTGGTCTTGGCCTTTCTGGCCTGGGCCCTGCCGCCCATGCTCAATTGGACCGTGTTCAACGCCGTGGTGCAGGCTGACAACGCCGCTTGCCGCGCCGCCGAAGGGGTGGGCGCCTGCTGGGGCGTGGTGACTGAAAAAGGTCGCCTTATCCTGTTTGGCCGTTACCCCTACGACGAACAATGGCGTCCGCTGATTGCGTCGAGCTTGCTGGTGTTGTTGTTGGTGCTCAGCTGCCTGCGCAGCTTCTGGCGTCCTGCGCTGGTCGTGGCCTGGGTGGCTGTGTACACGGTGTTTTACGGGCTCATGAGCGGCGGTTTTGCGGGCCTGACTCCGATTGACACCGAACGCTGGGGCGGCCTGCCACTGACCTTGCTCTTGTCCAGCGTGAGTCTGGTCGTGGCCTTTCCGCTGGCGATTTTGCTGGCCTTAGGCCGGCAGTCCCAGCTGCCCGCGATCCGCACGCTGTGCGTGATCTTCATCGAATTCGTGCGCGGCGTGCCGCTGATTTCTGTGTTGTTCATGGCCTCCTTCATCTTGCCGCTGTTCATGCCCAATGGCGGCAAGATCGACGTGCTGGTGCGGGTGCTGATCGGCATGACCTTGTTCACCGCCGCCTATCTGGCCGAGGTGATTCGCGGCGGCCTGCAAGCCTTGCCCAAGGGCCAGGTCGAAGCCGCGCATTCGCTGGGCATGGGCTACTGGCAAATCCAGCGCAAGATCGTGCTGCCGCAGGCCCTGCGCCTGGTGGTGCCGTCCATCGTCAACACCTTCATTGGCGCGTTCAAGGACACCTCGCTCGTGACCATCGTGAGCTTGTATGACCTGACGGGTGCGGTGCAGCTGGCCTTGGGCGATGCCGACTGGCGCAAATTCTTCATCGAAGGTCAGTTGTTTGTCGCGGCCATTTATTTCATCGCCTGTTTTGCCATGTCGCGCTACAGCCATTGGCTCGAAGGCCACCTCAACACCGGAACCCGGAGACAGTAACGTGAACACGCCCATCATCGAATTTTCCAAAGTCAACAAATGGTATGGCGACTTTCATGTGCTGCGTGACATCGACCTGTCGGTGGCGCGTGGCGAACGCATCGTGGTGTGCGGGCCCTCGGGCTCGGGCAAATCCACCCTGATCCGCTGCATCAACCGACTCGAAGAGCACCAAGCCGGTCACCTCACGGTGGGTGGCGTGGAGCTGACCGACGACGTCAAATCCATCGAATCGGCCCGCCGCCAAGTCGGCATGGTGTTCCAGCAGTTCAACCTGTTCCCGCACCTCACCGTGCTGGAAAACCTGACGCTGGCCCCCATGTGGGTGGGCAAAGTGCCCAAGGCCGAAGCCGAAGAGCGCGCCATGCAACAGCTCCAACGTGTGCGCATTGCCGAGCAAGCGCACAAGTACCCGCTGCAACTGTCCGGCGGTCAGCAGCAACGCGTAGCGATTGCCCGCGCCCTGTGCCTCACGCCCAACATCATGCTGTTTGACGAGCCGACTTCGGCGCTTGACCCCGAAATGGTGGGCGAGGTGCTGAACGTGATGGTGGAGATGGCCGACCAGGGCATCACCATGATCTGCGTGACCCACGAAATGGGCTTTGCCCGCCAAGTGGCCGACCGCGTGATCTTCATGGACCAGGGCCAGATCGTCGAGCAAAACACCGCTGCCGCGTTCTTTGACAACCCGCAAAACGAACGCACGAAAGACTTCCTGTCCAAAATCCTGGCGCATTGAACCCCGCCCAAACCCTCGGCTTGGCCATCGCCCATGAAAGCCGGGGCGACGGCGCGGCCCGGCCTTTTGGCAACAGTTACTGGCTCTGGACAGGCCGCGTCTTGGCGGGTGAGCATCCGGGGCTTTTGGGTGCAGAGGCCATGGCTGAGAGGCTGGCGGCCTTGGCCGAGGCGGGCATCACCCACTTTGTGGACCTGACTTCGCCGCACGACCCGGTGCCGCCCTACCAGCCGCTGCCCTTGACCCATTCGGCGCCTGATGCGGCAACAGAGCCCCCAGCCCAACGCCTCTCACACCCGATCACCGATTTTGGTGTGCCCACCGTGGTCGGCATGCAGGCCATCCTGAACGATGTGCAAAACGCTCTGGACCAAGGGGGCAAGGTGTACCTGCACTGCCGCGCCGGCATTGGCCGCACCGGCACCGTGGCCGCCACTTGGCTGGTGTCGCAAGGCCTGCCCCCTCAACAAGCCTTGGACCTGTTGGCCCAAAAATGGCGCGTGGTGGACAAGCACGCCCAAGAACCTCACAGCCCCGAAACCGAAGCCCAGCGCGAGTTCGTGCGTCGCTGGCCTGTGCCTGGCATTTGAACAGTGTGGGTGCCTGAGGCCGGCCCGATGCTGTTTGCATGAACGTTTCCCCTGTAGGACCGACGCCCTCGTCGCGATCAAGCCCCGCAGACCACCACCCGCATCGCCCCGAGGGCGGGGCTCCCACAAAAAGGCAAGCAACCATTACCACTGGGCAAGGCACCCACATTTCCCCCGTAGGAGCGACGCCCTCGTCGCGATCAAGCCTCGCAGACCACCACCCATCGCCCCGGGGGGCGGGGCTCCCACAAAAATGAAAGCAACCATCACCACTGTGAAAGGCACCCACATTTCCCCCGTAGGAGCGACGCCCTCGTCGCGATCAAGCCCCGCAGACCACCACCCGCATCGCCCCGGGGGCGGGGCTCCCACAAAAATGCAAGCAACCATTACCACTGGGCAAGGCACCCACATTTCCCCTGTAGACATGATGGATGACCTGCCCACCTGACAAACGTGGGTTAAGTTAATGGGTGTGAACCCTTTATCAACCCAGTGCCACAACTCAGGAGGCAGGTCAT
>JAIXOX010000062.1 GCA_027486555.1 Comamonadaceae bacterium | reverse complement strand
CCTAGCGGCGAAATACCTCTGCACTATGGCCTTCAGAAAAAAATGGGGCAACACAGCAATGAAGTAAGGGTTGTGGTTCATCTGCACCCAACTTACTGCATTGCAGCAATGCACGCAGGAATTGACCTGAGCACAATCAGTGAATCATTCCCAGAGCTAAATCGCTACACACGAGTAGCTCCCAATGTTTTGGATGTTGAGCCCATCAGTCAACAACTTGCAGATCAATGCCACGCTAATTTACAACTAGACGACAAGGGCTTTATTGGTTACGACATTGTTGGCATCAAAGGCCACGGCGTTGTTGCAATTGATGTGACACCTTGGCGAGCCTATGAACACATTGAGCGACTGGAACACATTTGCAAAATTGTTTTGGCATCTGGCAAGAATTCCAAGTAACCAGTCTTTACGCCATGAGGAAATCCATGACATCTCCCAAAAATTTATTGGCACTCACTTGTATGCTTTTTTGTTTGCAGTCCCATGCAGACGAAACTTCAGCAGACCTGCAAAAAACTTGTGTCAACGAACAGGTGGGTCTGCACAAAGGAATCAAAGGCCACACAATAGAAGCAAGCAACTTTGAAGATTACTGCAAATGTGAAACTAACTACATCGTAAGTAGAGCAACAAAAGAGCAGTTGAATCAAATTTCAAAAAGGCCAACCACAAAACCAAAATGGTTGACGCAATTTAAATCCAACGCACTTAAAAGTTGCATAGCGCAAGAGAAACAAATTACAACTTGATGAGGCTCCGCAAAGCTGCTGAGGTGCTCACCTCAACACGGGGTTATTGACTTAAAAAGATCAATGCAGCTTTCACCTAGTGACATTTCAATGAAGTCTACAAACACCGAATTCCCTGTTCTGGCCTTTGTTGACATTGAGACGACTGGCGGCAATTCCGAGCGTGACCGAATCACCGAGATTGGTATCAAGACACTCGCAAATGGTCAAGAAACTACCTGGGAGTGTTTGATAGATCCCCAAGCCTTCATTCCTCAAAATATACAGCGGTTGACAGGTATCACGCCAGAAATGGTGGCGGGCCAACCCCCATTTGACGAACTTGCGCAGCAAATCAAAAGAGAGCTTGAGGGCAAAATGTTTGTCGCGCACAACGCCCGCTTTGACTATGGATTCATCAAAGCCTCGTTCAAGCGCTTGGGGATGGATTTTCGGCCAAAGGTGCTTTGTACCGTCAAGCTCTCGCGACTGCTTTTTCCGCACCAAGCTAGGCACAACTTGGACACCATCGTTACTGCGCATGGGCTAACGGTTAGTGCGCGGCACAGAGCCTTGGGTGATGCCGATTTGCTCCTTCAATTTTGGCGTGTTTGTGAAAAGACTTTTGGCCAAGAGCGTCTGCTTGAAGCGGTGAATCAGTTGCTGGGCAGTGTCAGCTTGCCCCCCAACATCAGCCAATCTGTTGTCGACGCGATTCCAGACACACCAGGTTGCTATATTTTTTACGGTGAGCACCACGCCCCCTTGTACATCGGCAAAAGCATTTCGATGCGCAGCCGTGTGATGAGTCATTTCCAAAGTGCACTGACCGTTCGCAAAGAAATGAAGCTGTCCCAACAGGTTCATCACATCGAGTGGATAGAAACCGGCGGCGAATTGAGTGCTTTGATCTTGGAGGCGAAGCTCATCAAAGAGCGCATGCCCAGCGCCAACATCAAGCTTCGCCGCTCCAAAGACCTGTGCGCCTGGCAATTGAGCCAAGAACCCTTGGGCCTTCAACGCCCCACGCTCATCACTCACAAGCATTTACAGCTAGGGTTTCAAGACAACTTGTATGGGCTTTTTCCGAATAAAAAAGAAGCACTTGGTTACCTGGCCGCCGTTGCCAAAAAGTACCAACTTTGTGAGGCCTTGTTGGGTCTCGAAAAGGTGGAAGAAGGAAAACCTTGCTTTGGCTACCAAGTCAAACAATGCCAAGGCGCATGCATCGGTAAGGTGTCTTTGGCGGTTCACAACTTGAAGTTACAAACGTCGCTTCAGCTTTACAAAGTACCGGTTTGGCCATTTGAGGGAGCTGTGGCCATCAAGGACGGCCACAGCATGCTGGTAATCAATAAATGGTGTTACTTGGGTACCGCCAACGATCACGATGAAATGGAAGACATCGCTCGGTCTGAAGACTTTGACTTTGATCTCGACATATACAAGGTCGTCAAAAAGGCCATCACAGGCTCCCATAAAAGTAGCGTGTTGAAGCTCGCTAATTCCCGGCGGACGACCGTCCCGTTTGACGGGATTGATTGATCTTGGATCACCATGCCCAAACCTGTTCGATCCCGTATCAAAGCTTGTGAAAAATGCAAAGCTGTGAGTTCAACGCTTTACAGGGTGGTGCCAGACGAAACCGGTTCTTGGACCTTGCTTTGCCCATCGTGTCGGACTCAAGCGGAGCGACACCCCAGTTATCGTTATGGCGGCACATGGAAGGCCGATAAGCGGCATTGACAGCCACACCCTCTGTTGTACTTTTTAAAAAATGATTTCAACCAATTAAAAAAAATGAACGACCCTAAATACCGAATTCTTTTTGTCTGTATGGGCAATATTTGCCGAAGTCCCACAGCCGAGGCTATCTTTTACAGAAAGCTGGCGGATCGGGAACTCCTTCAAAAGGTCAAAATTGACTCGGCGGGTACACACAACTTTCATCCTGATGCTCCGCCGGATGAGCGTAGCCAGATGCATGCGCTCAAACGAGGGTATGACATGTCTCATTTAAGAGCCAGGCAAATTGTGGACAGTGACTTTGAAGAATTCGATTTGCTGTTAACGATGGATTGGGATAATCGTGCGCTCTTAGAGGAGAGATGTCCACCACAACATCTTCAAAAGGTTAGAGGGTTGGCTGAATTTTTGCAAACATCGCAGGCCTCGGTCATACCGGACCCCTACTACGGTGGCGACCAGGGCTTTGAGCAGGTGTTGGATTTGATCGAGGAAGCCAGCGAAGGTCTCATGAAATTTACTATCCAAAAGGTTCAGGCATGAAACCTGTCAATTCAGCAGTCATCGAGTTGAGAGATTTACAACTGAGAACAGACATCGGAACTTATGGTTCGTTGGACACCCGACCCGACATTCACCTCTTGGACCTGACCCTGGGCATCGGCAGCCACCTAGTGCTCATTGCCAAAGATGCGATGGCGAATGTCTTTGACTATGACCCCTTGATGGCGGAAATTGACCGGCTTGCCGAAGATGGGCACTATGAAACCCAGGAACGTCTCATGACACGCATCGCCCAAGCGTGCGTGGCTTACCCAGACATCGTGAGCATCGATATTTGCCTGCGAAAAGCACCTGTTCGCAGGGGCAATGGCGTCCTGGGCGTTCGTTTGTCGCTCGACGAGGCCGCCACCAAGGATCTGCGTCATTCATTGCCAAATCCAAGATAGACTGAATTTTCAAAAATGCACGAATTAACGCCTCACTACGCCCCACTTGCCACCCTGCCGGACCAGATGGCACAGCAGGCCTTCAGTGTGCTCGATGCTGCAAGCGTTGCGCAGTGGGCCGCTTGCTCACTGGATGAGTTGAACGCCCTGTCCGCCGACTGGAACGACATGCCGCACGACCAGCACTTAAAGGATGGCGGCCGCTACCGACGCCGACGACATAGCAGTTTTGTTCATGAGAGCGGCACGCTGGCCCAGGTGCCGCACCGCGCCCACTGGCAATCACTGGACTACAACGCACTGCATGGCGGTATGGCGCGTTGGTTCGAACCCATTTTGGACATAACCCTTCATCAACCGGCCTGGCCCAAGCTGTTGTCTGCTTTGGCCACCACAGCGAATCAACTGCGCGGTATGGACACCCGATGGTGCATCGAAGCGCACCAATTTCGTATCGACACGACAGACGGTATTGGCCGGCCCACGCCAGAAGGCGCGCACCGCGATGGCGTGGATTTCGTTGCCGTGTTTGTGGTTCACCGGCAGAGCATCAAAGGGGGTGAGACGCGCGTGTTCGACGCTCACGGGCCAAGGGGTGAGAGGTTCACTATGACGCAAGCTTGGTCATTGCTGTTACTGGACGATGCGCGCGTGATCCACGAAAGCACGCCGGTACAGCCTTTGGGCGCTCAAGGCCATCGTGACACGCTGGTGGTGACCTTGCGCGCCAACCATTTCCAAGATCCAGCT
>JAIXOX010000069.1 GCA_027486555.1 Comamonadaceae bacterium | reverse complement strand
GGTGCATGGGGCATTGAAATGCCGTTAACCTCTTGGTTTTTTCTAAGGCGCTGGGTCAAGATTCATGGATTCCGTCACACAAATACTGCTGGGGGCCTCCGTTGGCGTGGCCGTCATGGGGCGGCGCACCGCGCTTTGGAAGTCGGCCCTGTGGGGGGGCGTGGCGGGCCTGCTCCCCGATCTGGACGTGTTGCTCGACCACGGTGACCCGATCCTCAACATGATCCGACACCGCGCCGAAAGTCACGCCTTGCTGTTGCTGGCCTTGTGGGCCTTTCCCACGGCTTGGGTGGTTTGCCGCATCCACCGTCAGATGCCACTTTATGGGCGCTGGTGGTGGGCCATCATGTTGGCGTTGGTCACGCACCCTTTGTTGGACCTGATGACCATTTACGGCACCCAGGTTTTTCAGCCGTTCACCGACGAAGCGTATGGCTTGGGCAGCATTTTCATTGTGGACCCTGTGTACTCATTGCCTTTGCTGTGGGGGGTGGTTGCGGCTTTGCGCATCAAGACGGTAGGCCGGGCTTTGGCCATCAATGGCGGGGCCTTGGCTTTCAGCACGGCTTATTTGGTCTGGAGTGCGCTGGGGCAAGCTTGGGTCGCACAACATGCCCGCCTTTCCTTGCAGGCGCTGAATTTGCCCAGCGAGTCCTTGCTCGTGACGCCCACACCTTTGAACACGCTGTTGTGGCGTGTGGTGGCCCTGGATGGCGACCAGTTTCATGAGGGTTTTTATTCATGGCTGGATGGCGATCGCGCCATTCGTTTTGTGGCCCACCCACGCGGTGGCGCTTTGGCTGCGCAAAACGCTGAGCACCCGCAAATTCAGCGCTTGCACAGGTTCACCGATGGTTTTTTCAAGGTCCATACGCAGGGCGATCGCTTGGTGGTGACCGATTTGCGAATGGGACAAGAGCCCGATTATGTTTTTGCATTCGACATTGGAGCGCCCTTGCAAACAGGCCAAGTCCATCCCAAGTCCGAGTCATTGAGCCGCCGCATGCGTGTGGGCGAAGGGCTGAAATGGCTGGGCCTGCGCATGCTGGGGCGCGATGTTCCACCGCCAGGTACAAGCAGCGGCTGAGCCCTGAACTGCCCGGCAGTGCCCTGCCTGTTTTTTGTGCACAGTGTGGCAGCCCGCATGGCCAAAGGGTTTGCATGGATACCCCTGCGTTTGTCCACAGCTTCATGCACAGAAGAACCGGACAACTTGAACAAGCCTGTCAGACCACCGTAGATGGCCCATAGGGGGGGTGCTTGACCATGATGGCTGAAAACAGCACTGAACTTTCAAAAGCCGCCAACCATCGCGTCAAGGCTTGCCAAGGCTGCGCCGCAAACCAGGTCGGGTCGGTGTGGGCGTATTGACGCACAAAGGGCGCGATGGCGGCGTCAGCCAAGCCCCAGCGATCGCCGGCCAAAAAAAGCTGATGGCCAAGGCGTGCATCCAGTGTTTGCAGCCAAAGTGCCGCTTCATCGCGGTCGGCTGCGCCGCTGTCCAAGCCTGATCGATTCGGGTATTTGTAGCGGTCCAGTTGCTGTTTGAAAGGGCCGTCGTTGTGTGCGATCAGGGTCTGGGCATCGGCCATGGCCTCATCCGAGGCGGGCAGCCAGCACAGCGGATCGTGTTGGCCCAGCGCCCACAGCATGATGTCCAGGCTTTCTTCGAGCACCTTTTCGCCTGCCGTGCCGCGCAGCCACAAGACCGGTACGGTGCCTTTGGGTGACAGGGCCAGCATGTGGACGGGCTTGTTTTTCAACACCACTTCACGGTGTTCATGCGCCAAGCTGCTCGCGTGCAGGGCCAACCGGGCTCGCATGGCGTAGGGGCAGCGGCGAAACGAATACAGGACAGGCAGGGCAGTGTCAGACATGGGGGCAGTGTAAATGTCTGACGCCATTGCTTTTTGTGCGCCATGGCGGCCCATCGCTGCCTTCCGAGTTGGTCTTGTGCAATCGCTCAGCGACTGTGCCAAGATAAGCCCCTTTTTATGGCTCGAATGAGGAGACATCTCTTGAACAACAACCTGATTGAAGACACACAAGCCTTGCTGGGCGGACGCTTGGGAGACGCCGTGGCCACACGCCGCACGGCTTTGAAAGCGGCTTTGGGCGTGGGCTACGCCGCCGCTGCCGTGCCGATCATGGCGCAAACAGCCATCAAAACCCCTGTCACGGGCCTGGTTGCGGGCGAAGTGACCATCGAGGTGAACGGGTTCAAGATGCCGGCTTACCGCAGTGCGCCTGCGGGCAAGACCGGTTTGCCGGTGGTGTTGGTGATCTCCGAAATTTTTGGGGTGCACGAGTACATCGCCGACGTCACGCGCCGTTTGGCCCAAGCGGGTTACTTGGCCATTGCCCCTGAGTTGTTTGTGCGCCAGGGCGACCCCAATGAATACGGCGAAATCGCCAAGTTGCAAGCCGAAATCATCTCCAAAGTGCCCGACGCGCAGGTCATGGGTGACCTGGACGCTTGTGTGGCTTGGGCGGCGGCCCATGGCGGTAACGCCGACAAGTTGGCCATCACTGGTTTTTGCTGGGGCGGACGAATCACCTGGCTGTATGCGGCCCACCAGCCCAAGCTCAAGGCGGGGGTGGCATGGTACGGCCGCCTGGTGGGCAATGCCACCACGCAGACCCCTGTTCACCCGCTGGCATTGGTGGGCAGCCTCAAGGCCCCGGTACTGGGTTTGTACGGGGCAGCCGACACGGGCATCCCCCTTGACACGGTTGATAAGATGAAAGCAGAACTGGCCCAAGGGCCTGCGGCGGCCAAAGCCAGCGAGTTTGTGGTTTATCCTGAGGCTCCGCATGCTTTTCATGCCGACTACCGGGGCAGCTACCGCAAGGGACCCGCCGAAGACGGCTGGCAGCGTTTGCTGGCCTGGCTCAAACGCAACGGCGTGGCCTGATTTTTTGAACGCAGACACCGCCCTTCGGGGCGGTTTCTTATGGGGTGCAGGGCACCCCGGGAAACATGATGACTTTATTGGCGATTTTGGTGGGCACTTTGGTGGCGGGCATTGGCAGCGTCTGGGTGGCGGCTTGGCTGAGTTTTGGCATTTTGAGCCGCTACACCCAGCACATGTTGAGTCTGGCCGCAGGGGCTTTGATGGCCACCTCGTTTTTGCACCTCTTGCCCGAGGCCTTCGAAAGCGAGGCTGGGGCGCACGAGCTGTTTTTGACCTTGCTGGTGGGCTTGGTGTTTTTCTTTTTGCTCGACAAGGCCGAACTTTGGCACCACGGGCATGAGCATGGGCATGGACACCACCACGGGCATAACAACCACGGCCATGATGAGCACCCTGCTGCCAACGCCAATGCCCATACACAAACCCAGCCTGTCGATGACGCTGCACCCCGAGGGCAGTGGGCCGTGTTGGCGGGAGACAGCGTGCATTGTTTTGGCGACGGCATCTTGATCGCCTCGGCCTTCATGGCCGACATGCGTTTGGGCGTGATTGCCGCGCTGGCCGTGCTGGCCCACGAAATCCCTCACCACATGGGTGATTTGGCCGTTTTGCGCTTGGGCAGCAGCAGCCGCCAAGCGGCGATCCTAAAGGTCTCGATGGCTGGGGCCATCACTGCTTTGGGCGGTGCCGTGGGTTATGTGCTGGTAGATGCACTGCACGACTGGCTGCCGTATTTTCTGGTTGTGGCCAGCAGCAGTTTTGTCTATGTGGCCTTGGCCGACTTGATCCCGCAATTGCAAAAACGTCTGTCTGCTCGGGAGACGGTCGCCCAGATCATTTGGTTGGGCCTGGGCATCGGCATGGTGGTAGCGGTCAGCGCCTTAGCGGGGCATCAGCACTGACTTGGGTCTTACCCTTTGGCGCAGGGAAGGCCGGGCGTTTGACACCATTCGCTCCAGCTGCCCGCATACAGGGCGGTGGGGCCAAATCCGGCCAGTTCCATCGCCAACAAATTGGGCACAGCCGTCACGCCGCTGCCGCAGTGGTGCACCACGCTGCTGGCTGGGCGGCCTGCCAGCACTTGATCCCACTCAGCTTTGAGCACGGCGGGGCTTTTGAAGTGGCCATCGTCGGTGAAGTTTTCAGCAAATGGGCGGTTCAGCGCACCGGGAATGTGGCCCGCCACCGGGTCCAAAGGTTCCACCTCACCCCGGTAACGTGCACCTGCGCGTGCGTCGACCACCGTTTGCGTGTCTTGACCCAAGGCGGCAGACACGGTTTCGGTCAGCACCAGTTGGCGCAAGGGTGCTTTCACAATGAATTGGGCAGGAACCGTTGTGGCTGCAGAGCCTGCGGCCACAGCACCCCCGGCCTGTTTCCAGGCTTGCAAGCCGCCGTCGAGAACGGCAACCGCGTCGTGCCCCAGCCACTTGAGCATCCACCACAAGCGCCCGCAGTATTGGCTTTTGTTGCGGTCGTACACCACGATTTGCATGCCATTGTGAATGCCCAGACTGCCCAGCCATTGCGCCACGATCTCGCGCTGCGGCAGGGGATGGCGACCGCCATTGACCGCTTGACCAGGAGCGTGTGTACTCAGATCCCTGTCTAGGTGGGCAGGCAAGGCGCCTGCGATGTGTTCGCTTTCAAAAAAACCATCGGCCAGTTCCGGTTTCATCAGTTCAAAGCTGCAGTCCAGCACGGCGCATGGAATTCCTTGCGCTTGCAGTTGTTGCAGTTCGGTGGCGGTGATCAACAAGGTATACATGAAAGTTCAGTCTCCGTTCAGTGTGATTAACGGGGTGCAAGGTGCACGCCCTGGTTGCGCAAAATGGTGGATGCGATGCCGCTGGCCATGATCAGCGCCATGCCCAACCACCCCATCAGCTTGATTTGGTCACCAAACAGCAGCAAACCAAACAAGGCACCAAACACGATGCCCGAGTATTGCAAATTGGCCACCACCATCGTTGAGCCTCTGCTGTAGGCCTTGGTCATGCACAACTGTCCCAATGCCGCCAACACACCCACGGGCAGGAGCCACAAAACGCTGGGCCAGAGCCAAGCGCTCATGCCCGTGATCAGCATCAATGCGGCCCCGACCACCGTGGTGCCGACTGAAAAATAAAACACGGTGCGGGCTTCAGGTTCATGCAGTCGTCCCAGTGCAGCCACCTGTATGTAAGCCAGGGCAGCAATCAGACCCGACAACAGGCCGACCACACCGGCCACCCATTGGTCCTGTTCGATGGTGGGTCGCAACAGCAAGACAACGCCCCCAAAACCGGCCAATACCGTCAAAACAATCGGGACTTGGCGGCCGATTTCACGCAGTTTTCCGCCGAACAAGGTGCCGCCGACCAAAAAAACCGCCACCCACACGCCGCTCATGTAGTTCAGGGTCATGGCGGTAGACAGCGGCAAATGGCCCAGCGCGTAAAACCAAGCAGCCAAGGAGGTCACGCCCACCACCGATCGCCAGACGTGCATCATGGGGATGGGACTGCGCAAAGGTATGCCTTGCATACGACAGATGCAGGCCATGAAGACCACGCCGATCAAACCTCGGAAAAAAACCAGTTCAAAGGTGTGGAAGTGCGCCGATGCGTATTTGATGCAAACCCCCATCATCGAAAAAAACAACGATGCCAGGATCATCCAGGAGGCTTGCATCAGCGCTTTCGGCTCAAAGCGTTTTCATTTGACGGCGATACCATTCATGGAAATGCTGCATGCCGTCCTCCATCGGGTTTTGGTAGGGGCCGACTTCGTTGTCACCGCGAGTGAACAGGGCTTTGCGGCCCGCATCCATGCGCTCTGCAATCTCGTCGTCTTCGATGCAAGTTTCCATGTAAGCCGCTTGCTGGGCTTCGACAAATTCGCGCTCGAAGGCCACAATTTCTTCGGGGTAGTAAAACTCCACCATGTTCAGCGTCTGGGTCGGGCTGATCGGGTGCAAGGTGGACACGGTGAGCACATGCGGGTACCACTCGACCATGATGTGGGGGTAATACGTCAGCCAGATGGCGCCGCGCTCGGGCAGTTGGCCGTTGCGGTATTTCAGCAGCACCTCGTGCCACTTTTTGTAGGTGTCCGAGCCGGGCTGGCCAAAGCCGCCTGACACACCCACGGTCTGCACCGAATAGTGTTCTTTGAACTCCCAGCTCAGGTCGTCGCAGGTGACGAACTGGCCCAGCCCCGGATGAAAGGGGCCGACATGGTAGTCCTCTAGGTAAACCTCGATGAAGGTTTTCCAGTTGTAGTTGCACTCGTGCAGTTCGACCCGGTCGAGCGCATAGCCATCAAAATTGAGCTGCGAGCGTGGCCCCATGCCAGCCAGATCGGCGGCAATGTCGCGGCCGTTGGCCTCGAACAAAAGGCCGTTCCATTCTTGCAACTTGTAATTGTGCAAATTGAGGCAGGGGTCGTGCCCAAAATGGGGCGCACCCAGCAGCTCGCCCTTGGGCGAATACGTCCATCGGTGCAGCGGGCAGACGATGTTGCCGCCTGCGCTGCCCTTTTGCTGGGACTGCAGGTTGCCCCGACCGTTGAGCATGATGGCTTGGCGGTGCCTGCAGACGTTGGAGACGAGCTCCACCCCGCCTTGGGCATTGCGGACCAAAGCGCGGCCTTGGGCCTCGTGGGGCAGGGCATAAAAGTCGCCCGCATTGGTAACGGCCAGCTGGTGACCTACATAACGTGGGCCGTGATGGAAGATGGTTTTCAATTCGCGCTGAAACAGCGCCTCATCGAAATAAGTTGAAACTGGTAGTTGGCTTGCGGCCTGCTGCAGTTGAAGACTTAAATCAGACATGGGTGACCTGACCTAGAGACTCCCCCTATGAAGGGGCAGGAACAAAGCGCTGAATTCATGGAAAACGGCGCAAAAAAATGACAGGAAATTCCTGTCGCTGGATTGTCATTCTAACCCCGGGAAATGCTGTTCTGGACTGACAAGGCCATTCCACTGGAAAGCCTGCGCCTTGTGCTGAGCCAAAGCGAAGTGCGCAACACCCTGCTGATGGTGGATTGGACTGCCCATCCGTCAGCCAAGTCCAGTCTTAAAAGCCTAAAATCAGCTTTTTTGCCGGAAGATCCCATGCCCAAGGCTGCTCAACCTGACCTCACCGATGCCCTTGCGGCGGATGTGCCTGCCACCTATGAAGTGGCTTTGTTGGAGCTGGAAACATTGGTGGGGCAGCTCGAGTCGGGGCAAATGCCCTTGGACCAGCTTTTGACGGGTTACCAGCGCGGCGCTGTGTTGCTCGCCTTTTGCCGTGACAAGCTCAAAGCCGTCGAAGACCAAATCCAGGTGTTGGATGGCGGACAACTCAAACCTTGGAGCGGCGCATGAGCCAGTTGGATCTCAAAGCATGGATGCAGCCGCACCTCGAGCGTGTTGAGCACGCCTTGTCAGAAGGTATTGAGGCCCATTCTCCCGCCGCTTTGGGCGAGGCCATGCGCTACGCCGTGTTGGACGGCGGCAAGCGATTGCGGCCCTTGCTGGTGCTGGCCACAGCCGAGGCGGTGGGCGGTGATTCTGGAGGCCCGGCCGCGATCAATGCCGCTTGTGCCATTGAATTGATCCACGCGTATTCGCTGGTGCACGACGACATGCCCTGCATGGACAACGATGTGCTGCGGCGCGGCAAACCCACGGTGCATGTGCAGTTTGGCGAAGCGCAAGCCCTGCTGGCAGGTGACGCTTTGCAGTCTCTGGCTTTTGAAATGCTCACCCCCCAAGACGCCAGCGTCAGCGCTGCGCAGCAAGCGGCTTGTGTGGGCTTGCTGTCCCGTGCTTCGGGCTACCAAGGCATGGCCGGGGGCCAGGCGATTGACCTGGCCAGTGTGGGTCAGCGCTTGACGGAGGACCAGCTGCGTCAGATGCACCGCCTTAAAACCGGGGCGTTGCTGCTGTGCAGCGTCCAGATGGGGGCGGCCTGTGTGGCGGGTGTATCTGCCTCAGCTCAGGCTGCTTTGGGTCGTTTTGGCGAGGCCTTGGGCCTGGCCTTTCAGGTGGTTGACGATGTGCTGGATGTGACGGCAGATTCGGCCACTTTGGGCAAAACTGCAGGCAAAGACGAAGCCGCTGACAAACCCACGTATGTGGCCCTCATGGGCTTGGATGGCGCCAAGGCCTTTGCAGATGCCCTGGCCGCACAGGCCGCGCAAGCCTTGACCGACACGGGCTTGCCCGAAGTCCGTTTGGCCGCTTTGCGTGCCCTGACCGCCATGGTGGTAGAAAGAAACAACTGACATGACCGATTTGCTCAAAAACATCGACACCCCGGCTGACCTGCGTCGCCTTCAGCGTACCGAACTGCCCCATTTGGCTGACGAGTTGCGCCAGTGCGTGCTGGACAACGTCTCCAAAACCGGCGGGCACCTGAGCTCCAACTTGGGCACGGTGGAGTTGACCGTGGCCTTGCACTATGTGTTCAACACCCCCGAAGACCGCATCGTCTGGGACGTGGGGCACCAGACCTACCCGCACAAAATCCTCACCGGCCGCCGTGACCGCATGCCCACGCTGCGCCAGTTTGGCGGTTTGTCGGGCTTTCCGCGCCGCGACGAAAGCGAATACGACACCTTTGGCACCGCGCACTCGTCCACCAGCATCTCGGCCGCTTTGGGCATGGCCGTGGCCGCACGCCAAAAAGGCGAGTCGCGCCACTCAATTGCGGTGATTGGCGATGGTGCCATGACCGCTGGCATGGCTTTTGAGGCGCTGAACAACGCAGGCGTGGAAGAGTGCAAATTGCTGGTGATCCTGAACGACAACGACATGTCGATCAGCCCACCCGTCGGCGCGCTCAATCGCTACCTGGCGCAACTGATGAGTGGGCGTTTTTACACGGCCGCCAAGGCTGGTGCCAAGAACGTGCTGAAAAACGCACCGCCCCTGTTCGAGTTGGCCAAGCGCCTGGAAGAGCATGCCAAAGGCATGGTGGTGCCCGCCACGCTGTTCGAGAAATTTGGCTTCAACTACATTGGCCCGATCGACGGGCACGACCTCGATTCGCTGATCCCGACGCTGGAAAACATCAAGCACCTGGACGGCCCGCAGTTTTTGCATGTGGTGACCAAAAAAGGCCAGGGCTACGAAAAGGCCGAAGCCGACCCGGTGGCCTACCACGGCCCCGGCAAGTTCGACCCGAACGTGGGCCTGGTGCCTGCCGCCACGCCCGCCAAAACCACCTTCACACAAGTCTTTGGCCAGTGGCTGTGCGACATGGCCGACAAAGACATGCGACTGGTGGGCATCACCCCCGCCATGCGCGAGGGCTCGGGCATGGTGGCTTT
>JAIXOX010000040.1 GCA_027486555.1 Comamonadaceae bacterium | reverse complement strand
GTTTGCGGAGCTCACCGCGACTAGGGCGTCGCTCCTACGGGAGGCTGTCTGCATTTTGTAGGAGCCCCGCCCTCGGGGCGATTCTTGGCGGTTTGCGGAGCTCACCGCGACTAGGGCGTCGCTCCTACGGGAGGCTGTCTGCATTTTGTAGGAGCCCCGCCCTCGGGGCGATTCTTGGTGGTTTGCGGAGCTCATCGCGACGAGGGCGTCGCTCCTACTGGGGAATGCCCTGTATTTGGCTGGCCCCGAGGGTCACTCGGCTTTGGCGCCCGAGTCTTTCACGGCCTTGGCCCAACGCGGCATTTCGGTGCGCAGGTGGGCGGCGTATTCGGCCGGTGTGCCGCCCAAAATCTCTGCGCCTTGTGCCGCCAAGCGGGCGCGCAGATCGGGATGGGCCAAGGCCTTGTTCACCTCGGAGTTGAGCTTTTGTACGATGTCGGCCGGGGTGCCGGTGGGCACCACAATGCCTTGCCAGGCGGCGGCATCAAAGCCGGGCATGCCCGATTCGGCCAGTGTGGGCAGGTCAGGCAACAAGCTGGAGCGCTTGATGCTGGTCACGGCCAAGCCGCGCAGGCGGTTGTCGCGCACATAAGGCAGCACGGTGTTGATGGTGTCGATCATGAATTGCGTTTGACCCGCTGCCAGATCGACCAAGCCCGGTGCACTGCCTTTGTAGGGGATGTGCTGGGTCAACACGCCGGTTTGTGTGGACATCATGGCGCTGGCCAGGTGCGTGATGGTGCCAGTGCCCGAGGAGCTGTAGTTGAGCGCACCGGGTCGCGATTTGGCCAAGTCCAGAAACTCTTTGACGCTGCGCGCGGGCAGCTGCGGGTTGACCACCAACACCATGGGCACGCTGGCCGTCAGGGCCACGGGCGCAAAGTCTTTCAGGGTGTCGTAATTCACCTTGCCGTACAAAGCAGGGCCAATCACGATGGCCGATGTGTTGTAAAAAATCGTGTAACCATCGGGTGTGGCTCTGGCGGCCAGTTCGGCGGCCAAGTTACCACCAGCACCGGGCTTGTTGTCGACGATGACTTGTTGGCCGAGCTGCTCGGACAGGCGCTGCGCCAGCACCCGAGAGACCAGATCGGTGGGGCCGCCGGGTGGGAAGGCGATGATCATGCGCACTGGGCGCGTGGGCCAGCTTTGCGCCCACACGCTGGTGGCCACGAAGGCCAGCAAAAGGCCGGTCAAGAAACGACGATGGATGGTCATGATCACACTCCTTATGAATTGAATTGGTCGAGCACTTGGCCGGGCCCGTGTGGATGGTCCACATAGTCCTGGCCGTCGTGTACTTTCACACCATTGACCCAGACGCCATGCACGCCTGTGGCTTCGCGCACCATGCGCGTGCCGCCGCCAGGCAAGTCTTGACGGGGCAAGGGTTTGGAGATGCCGACCGTGGCCGGATCGAACAGCAGCAGGTCGGCGGGCAGGCCCACCTGCAGGCGGCCACGGTTGGGGATGCGAAAGCGGTCTGCGGGCTCGCTGGTCAGGCGGCGAATGCCTTCGGCCAGGCTGAAGTGGCCAGTGTCCCGCACCCAGTGCGCCAAAAAGTACAGGCCAAAGCCTGCGTCGCACATGTAGGTGAGGTGCGCGCCCGCATCTGAGAGCGTGATGACACTGGCCGGGTGCTTGAGCGAGGGGGCCACGCCGTCGTCGTTGTTGTTGAAAAACTTGCCCACAAAATGGGTGCCCAGGTTTTCGGACAGTGCCAAGTCAAAGAATACATCCACCGGGTCCAGGCCGCGCTGGTCGGCAAGGGCCTGAATGCTCACGCCTTCCAGTGCCTGGTTTTCTGGACGCACGGTTTGGCCCACTTCGATGTGCCGCCAGTTGCCCAGAAACAAAATGCCCGCCTTGGGTTGACGCAAGTTCTGGCGGAAGCTTTCGCGAAATTCGGCAGAGCGGTACAACTCGGGCAGAGCGTCCACCGTGGCGGTTTTGACCGCATCAAAGGCCGCATGGCTCAGCAGCACGTAGGGGTCGGTCAAGGTGAAGTCAAACGACAGCGGCTGGCAGCTGGTCAGCACATACAGCTCGTGGCCGCGCGCCAGAGCTTGGGCGCAACGCTCGTAATAGGTGGCCCCCAGGTCGGGGTTGCCCTCGTTGTACATGGTGAGCACGGTGGAGATGTAGCCGGGGCGGCCGGTGTCTTGCACGATGGACTCCATCACGTCGGGGCTGGCGCGGCTGCCGGTGGCCATCATGAACACGCCTTTGTTTTTCTCGGCAAGCACCCCGGCCAAAGCCCGCAACTCACTTTCAGAGGCGATGGTGGACGGCATGGGGATGCCGCCAAAGCCGCTGTGGTTGGGCGAGAACGAAGACGCAAACCCAATGGCGCCCTGGTCCATGGCGTCGCGCACCAGGGCTTGCATGGTCTGCAGTTGCGCGGGTGTGGGATCGACCTGGGCAGAGCCGTCTGCACCCATCACGGCGGTGCGGATGACCGAGTGGCCTGCGAACACGGCGGTGTTGACGTAAGGGCCGATGCGGCGCAATTGGTCCATGAATTGGCCAAAGGACTCAAACTGCCAATCTACGCCGGTGAGCAAGGATTGCAAGTCCATGCCTTCGACCACCGACAGGTTTTTCAGCATCGTCTCGCGCAGCGGCGCAGGGCAGGGCGCAATGCCAAAACCGCAATTGCCAATGACGGCGGTGGTCACCCCCAGGGCGGGAGAAGGCGACATGGTGCGGTCCCAGGTGACTTGCGCGTCGTAGTGGGTGTGCAGGTCCACGATACCGGGCATGAGGGCCAAGCCTTGGGCATCGATGTTGTCGCGGGCAGGACCGTTCACTTGGCCGATGTGGGTGATGCGGCCTTGCGAGACAGCCACGTCGGCCTGTCTTGCGGGCTGGCCCGTGCCGTCAAAAACCTGCGCATTGCGGATGATCAAGTCATGCATCTGTCTAAAACCTTGCTGCTGTGAACGTCTTACGTTGGCGAGATGCCCAACGTTTTTTTGGACTATAGGCAGTTGCTTGCTGGATGCTGTCGCGCAGCGGATATCAGGGTTTTCCTGATTCATCCAGGTCGGCGACGCCTTGAAGCTTGTTGGTACTGATGGATTTTTGGGCGAAGCAACGTTCCGGACCACTCTGCCTGGTCCCTGCTGAACTGTCCCTGCAGGACCGACGCCCTCGTCGCGATGGTGCCTTGCAGACCACCACCCATCGCCCGAGGGCGGGGCTCCCACAAAATGCAGGGCATTGCCCCCTAGGAGCGACGCCCTCGTCGTGATGGTGCCTTGCAGACCATTACCCATCGCCCCGAGTGAGGGGGCTCCCACAAAATGCAGGGCATTGCCCCCGTAGGAGCGACCTCCTCGTCGCGATGGAGCCTTGCAGACCACCACCCATCGCCCCGAGGGCGGGGCTCCCACAAAATGCAGGGCATTGCCCCCGTAGGAGCGACGCCCTCGTCGCGATGGAGCCTTGCAGACCATTACCCATCGCCCCGAGGGCGGGGCTCCCACAAAATGCAAGGCATTGTCCCTGCAGGAGCGACGCCCTCGTCGCGATGGAGCCTTGCAGACCACCACCCATCGCCCCGAGGGCGGGGCTCCCACAAAATGCAAGGCATTGTCCCTGTAGGAGCGACGCCCTC
>JAIXOX010000034.1 GCA_027486555.1 Comamonadaceae bacterium | reverse complement strand
TTGACCGATTTGCCATCCAGCGAAGGCAGCAACTGAATGCAGGCGTTGGTCGCCACATAGTCCACGCCCGTGCCTGCGGCGTTGAGTTCGCCCACCATGACCACACAAGCGCCGCAATCGCCTTCAGCGCAGCCCTCTTTGGTGCCGGTGCGGTGCAACTGCTCGCGCAGGTAATCCAAAACAGTGGTGGTGCGGCGCTTGCCTTGGGCTTCGACAATTTGGCCGTCGAGCACAAAGCGCACGGTGTTGGTGACTTGGGTCATGGTTCGGGGACAGGTAAATAAACGGTAGGGCCCCATTCTAAGTAAGCGGGACCTGGGCTGGCGGGATTTTTAAAAACGCTCAAGGTGCGCGACGCGCATCCATGTCCCGAATCAGCGCACGGGCTTCGTCCCCCTCGGGAATCGGCTGGCCGCTGTCGCGCCACTGAACGGCCGACTTGAAGCCATGTTCCTGCGCATGGCGCCGGAACCACATGCCTTCCGGGTTGTGGCGCGTGATGCCGTCGAAAACCGTGGCCATTTGCTGGCTCTGTTCCAAGCCCATGGCCAGCATCACCTGGTTGACCACCATCTTGTGCATGGCCAAGTGACTCGACGGCACACTGGCGATGCGATTGGCCAGTGCCATCGTGGCGCTTTCCAGCTCATCCTGAGGCACCGCTTCGTTGGCCAAGCCCCAGGCCGCAGCGGTGCGCCCATCGATCACATTGCCGGTAAACATCATTTGCTTGGCCCGCGTGGGCCCAAGACGGTAGGTCCACATGGCCGTGGTGGGGCAGCCCCAGACGCGGGTGGGCATGTAGCCGATGCGGGCGTCCTCGGCCATGACCAGCAGGTCGCAGCACAGCGCGATGTCGCTGCCGCCGGCCACCGCCGCGCCATGCACCTTGGCAATGGTCGGTTTGGCACTGCGCCACAGGCTCATGAAGTCCTCTGTATTGCGCTTCATGTAGGCGTAGTCGACCATCGGGTCCCATGGCGTGCGCTCTTGCTGACAGGGGTGGTCGATGACACCTTCTCCGAAAATGCTCAGGTCATAGCCGCCGGAAAAACCTTTGCCCGCGCCTTCCACCACGATGACGTGGATCGCGGGCTCGGCGTTCGCCCACTCCACCGCAGCGCGGATCTCTCGCGGCGTCTCTTCGTTGATGGCGTTCAGGCGCTCCGGCCGGTTGAGCAGCAGGCGTGCCACACGGGGGTTGGCCGGGTCGGGCTGGATACTCAAAGTCGAAAAATCGGGCATGTTGTCTCCTGTTGGTTTGGGTGATGCCAAGTCCACTCCCTCATGGTGTCAGCCGCCAACGGGATAGCAGATCGCTTGACCATTGTGCCCGCCATGAATTGGCACAGGATTCTGGGACAGGTGCCGAAAGACGCTCGCGCGACGGCGGGCCATAGGCCTGCGCCAGCTCCCAGGACTTGATGCGGGTTTCAATGCTTCAACATGGTGAGAACCCCGGCCGTATTTGGAAGTTTTCTTCACTGGATCAGGCGATTGCTGGCTTCGGGAAAACAATTTTTAATCTGCATGATTCCGAATTTTACGGTTTTACATTCCGAATTTCGTGCATTCAAATTCCGAAATTGACGTTAACATCAGGACATGAATGCCACCGCACTCTTTCCGCGACATATTGCGCCACACATCCTTGAAGCCATGAGCGATACGCCGGTGGTTCTCTTGGCCGGGCCGCGCCAGGCGGGAAAGACAACCCTGGTCAGACAAGTCTCAGGGAACAACAGCGGATTCCGTTACCTGACCCTGGATGACGCGCTGACTCTGCTTTCGGCACAAGAAGATCCGGTGGGCATGATCCGCAGTTTGGACCGTGCGGTGATCGACGAAATTCAGCGCGCCCCAGGTTTGCTCTTGGCCATCAAGCAAAGCGTGGACGAAGACCGCCGTCCAGGTCGTTTTTTGCTCACAGGCTCAGCCAACGTGATGGCCCTGCCCACGGTGGCCGATTCTTTGGCAGGTCGAATGGAGACTTTGTCACTTCTTCCTTTGTCGCAAAGCGAAATCGCAGGACAGTCCACCAATTGGTTGGACCGTGTATTTGCAGATCAAATGCCGCAAGCGGGATCATCTGCCCGTACACATGACTTGGTTGGCCGTGTGCTGCGCGGTGGTTACCCCGAGGCGCTGACGCGATCTACCGACAGGCGTCGCACAGCCTGGGCCCGTCAATACCTTGCGGCCATGGTGGAGCGTGATGTTCGCGACATTGCCAACATTGACAAACTGGATCAACTGCCGCGTTTTTTACGCGCCCTGGCCCAGACGGCAGGCCAAATGTGCAACTACTCCCAGCTTGGCGGTCAGGTGGGAATTGACAGCAAAACCGCCAGTAAATATGTCGGGATCTTTGAGCAGATGTATTTGCTTAAGCGCGTGGATGTTTGGGCGCGCAATCGCCTCAACCGCATGGTCAAAATGCCCAAACTGCAATTCATCGACTCTGGCCTGCTGGCCACGCTGCTGGATTTAACCGCCGTAGAGGTCCAGAAAGACAAAACACGTTTTGGCCATGTGCTGGAAACATTTGTCCATGCCGAATTGCTCAAGCACGCCAGCACAGCAGGCGGCGACTACCAACTGATGTACTACCGTGACGCTGACAAAGTGGAAGTCGATGTGGTGATTGAAAACGCTGCAGGTCAGGTGGTCGGGGTTGAAATCAAATCATCCGCCACCGTCAAGGACAGCGACCTGCGCGGCCTGAGAAAACTTGCCGGTCTGGCGGGTGCAGATTTCAAAATGGGCGTGCTGTTGTATGACGGCGACGAAACCCTGCCCTTGGGAAACAACATTTGGGCGGCTCCGTTGTCGACACTGTGGGGTTCATAGTCAACCCTGACAAATACAGCCACCCCCAACAGATATCGAAACAGAGACCAAGATTCCCGGCCAGTCAAAGCGCTGCACAGTCTGGCCAGCACGGAACGTGGTGATGCCGGTCGTCGTGCGCCACCGGAAGACTTTGGCTGACAAATTGCCTACACTGTCCCCATGCCCAACACCGACTACACCCCTTGGTATGTATCACCCAAGCGCCCATGCCAACTTTCGGACTTTGACACCGAGCCCCCCTCCAAAGGGCAGTCCACCGAAAGTGAATTGGAAGACCATTTGGTCGACATGGGCGAAAAACTCGACAAACTGCAAAGCACCCTGCATGCGGCCAAAACCCGGGGCTTGCTGGTGGTGTTTCAGGGCATGGACACATCGGGCAAGGATGGCGTGATCCGCAGCGTATTCACCCATGTCAGCCCCTTGGGCGTGCGGGCCGAGGCCTTTGGCGTGCCCACCGATCTGGAAAGCCGCCATGATTTTTTGTGGCGCATCCATGCCAAAGCGCCAGCGCGCGGCGAAATGGTGATTTTCAACCGCAGCCACTACGAAGATGTGCTGGTCACCCGCGTGCGGGGCATGATTGACGAGGAAACCTGCCAACAACGGTACAACAACATCCTGCACTTCGAGTCTTTGCTGCACAACGCGGGCATCTCCGTTTTGAAGTGCTATTTGCACATTTCCAAATCCGAGCAAAAGAAACGCCTGCAAGCCCGTTTGGACGACCCGCGCAAACATTGGAAGCTGCAGCCTTCGGATTTTGACGACCGCGAACTGTGGCCCCAATTCACCCAGGCCTACGAAGAGGCCCTGAGCGCCACCAGCACGCCCGAATCCCCGTGGTACGTGGTGCCGGCCGACAGCAAGCCTTACCGGGACAGTTTCGTCGCCGGGCTGATCGTGCAAACCCTGGAAAACATGAAGCTGAAGACTCCGAAACCCACATTTGACCTGTCCAAAGTCAAGCTGACGTGAGGCACCGTCTGGTCAACAGATGAGGTCGCTTCACCGGGGACATGCCCAGAAGGCTTTCAAGAGCCGCGATAGGTCGAATAACTCCAAGGACTGGCCAACAGCGGCACATGGTAGTGCTGGTCTTCGTGGGCCACGCCGAAGTCCAAGCTCACTTTATTCAAAAAGTTGGGCTCTGGCAGTTCTACGGCCTTCGACTTGAAGTAGTCGCTCACATTAAACACCAAACGGTAAGTGCCTTTGCGCAGGCTGGTGTGGTCGTACAGCATGCCGTCGGGGTTGCGACCGTCGTGGTTGAGCGTGAAGCTTTTGACCAAAGTGGCCTGCTCGCCTTGTGTGGAGTACAGACTCACTTGCATGCCCGCTGCGGGGCAGCCGTGCATCGTGTCCAGAACGTGTGTGCTCAATCCCATGGTGTGCTCGCTTGTCTTGAATGGGGTTCAAAAAAGGGGTTTTGGCAAGGCTTTAAAAAGCCCTTTAAACCAGTCGACCGAAGTGTATACAATTTTGCTTTTGATGGCTATGATTTGCGCCACCGACACCAAAACACCCGGGCCAACAGCCCCAAGGGACCGCGAGACATGGAAACTTCCACCACTCACCACATCGTCGAATCGCTGACCCGCGCCATCGTGGAGCACCGGCTTTTGCCCGGCTCCAAACTGGCCGAACAAAAGCTGGCCGACCACTTTGGCGTGTCGCGTACCTTGGTGCGCCAGGCGCTGTTTCAGCTCTCGCAAAACCGGTTGATCAAGCTCGAACCAGCCCGAGGCGCTTTTGTGGCCGCCCCCTCGGTCGAAGAAGCGCAACAGGTTTTTGCAGTACGCCGCATGCTGGAGGCCGAAATGACCCGCGCCTTTGTGCAGCAAGTCACCCCTGCGCAAATCAACGCCCTCAGAGACCACATCAAGCAAGAGCGCGAAGCCGTGACCCAAGGTGACATCACGGGCCGCACTGAATTGCTGGGCGACTTTCATGTGCGCATGGCCGAGCTGATGCACAACGACGTGCTGGCCCAGGTGCTGGGCGAGTTGATTTCGCGCTGCGCGTTGATCACGCTGATGTACCAGTCGCGCAACGAGGCCGAGCACTCGACCGACGAGCATGTGGCCATCGTGGCCGCGCTGGAGGCGCAGGACTCGGACTTGGCCGTGCGCCTGATGCACGAGCACCTGCTGCACGTCGAGGCCAGTTTGACCTTTGACCGCAAAGTGCCCACGCACGACATTTCCCTGGCCTTGGCTTAAAGCTTAAAACGACCATGAGCACCTACGACAGCACACTCCCCTATCCCCGCGACCTGATTGGCTACGGCCGCCATGTACCGCACGCCCAATGGCCGGGCGGTGCGCGCGTGGCCGTGCAGTTTGTCTTGAACTACGAAGAGGGCGGTGAAAACTCGGTGCTGCACGGCGATGCAGGCTCCGAGCAGTTCCTGTCCGAGATGTTCAACCCCGCGTCCTTTCCCGAGCGGCACATCAGCATGGAAGGCATTTACGAATACGGCTCGCGTGCCGGGGTGTGGCGCATCTTGCGCGAGTTCGAAAAACGCGGCCTGCCGCTCACCGTGTTTGGCGTGGCCACCGCGCTGCAAAAGCACCCCGAGTTGACCGCAGCTTTCAAGGAACTGGGCTACGACATCGCCTGCCACGGCCTCAAGTGGATCCATTACCAAAATGTCGACGAAGCCACCGAGCGCGCCCACATGGCCGAAGCCATGGCGATCATTCAAAAGCTGACCGGCGAAAGGCCTCTGGGCTGGTACACCGGCCGCGACAGCCCCAACACGCGCCGCTTGGTCGCTGACTTTGGCGGCTTTGAATACGACAGCGACTACTACGGCGAAGACCTGCCGTTTTGGATGAAAGTGAAAAAGAGCGACGGCACCGTTGCGCCGCAACTGATCGTGCCCTACACGCTGGACTGCAACGACATGCGCTTTGCACTGCCGCAAGGCTATTCGCATGCCGACCCCTTCTTTCAGTACATGAAGGACACGTTTGACGCGCTGTATGCCGAAGGCAATCCAGAAGGTGACAACGCCCCCAAGATGATGAGCATCGGCATGCACTGCCGCCTGCTGGGGCGGCCCGGCCGCATCACCGCGCTGCAACGCTTTTTGGACCACATCCAGTCGCACGACAAGGTTTGGGTGGCGCGTCGCCTTGACATTGCACGGCACTGGAAAGCGACACACCCTTATGTTGGATAAGCCCACCGAGGCGACACGCTTCGCTCGCGATGACGATTTAACCGCCATTGGAAGTCGACGCCCCCCTTTGCCGCATGAAAACACTGGATCGCCACGCTTCGCTCGCGATGACGTTTTAACCGTCATTGCGAGGAGCGAAGCGACGCGGCAATCCAGTGCGGGAACCCCAGCATTCGTCAAGACACAAACACATTGAAAGGACTCCCATGCCCTTGACCCTGGACCAACTCAACAGCGTATCTCAAGCTGACGCCGCGCAAATGCTCGACGGCCTGTACGAGCACTCACCCTGGATCGCCGAACAAGCGCTGAACGAACGCCCCTTCACATCGCTGTCGCACCTGAAACACGCCATGTGCGAAGTGCTGGCGCACGCGGGGCGCGACGCGCAGCTGGGCTTGATCCGCGCCCACCCCGAGCTGGCAGGCAAGGCCATGGTCAGCAAAACGCTGACAGCCGAATCGACCAACGAGCAGTCCAAGGCGGGTTTGACCGACTGCACGCCCGAAGAATTCACCAAGATCCAAAAGCTCAACGCCGACTACAACGACAAGTTCGGTTGGCCCTTCATCCTGGCGGTGCGTGGCCCGCGTGGCGTGGGCTTGAGCAAAAAACAGATCATCGATGCCTTTGAGCGCCGCCTGTTCGGCCACCCCGACATGGAGTTGGCAGAGTGCCTGCGCAACATCCACCGCATCGCCGAGATTCGTCTGAACGACAAGTTTGGCATGGAGCCCAGGCTGGGCCACAGGGTCTGGGACTGGCAAGAACAACTGGCCCAGCACAGTGACCCTGGCTTTGCCGAGATGGGCCAACTCACCGTCACGTACCTCACCGACGCCCACCGCGCCTGCGCCCAACGCATCACACAAAACATGCGCGACTGCGGTTTTGACGAGGTCTACACCGACGCCGTGGGCAATGTGGTGGGCCGTTACCACCCCGCCAAAACGGGTGCCAAATACCTGATGACGGGCAGCCACTACGACACCGTACGCAACGGCGGCAAATACGACGGCCGCTTGGGCATCTTTGTGCCCATGGCCTGCGTGCAGCAGCTGCACCAACAAGGCAAACGCCTGCCTTTCGGCATCGAGGTCGTCGCCTTTGCCGAAGAAGAAGGCCAGCGCTACAAGGCCACCTTTTTGGGCTCTGGTGCGCTCATTGGCCAGTTCAACCCCGCTTGGTTGGACCAGCAAGACGCCGACGGCATCACCATGCGCGCGGCCATGCAGCACGCAGGCCTGTGCATCGACGACATCGCCAAAATCCAGCGCGACCCGGCGCAGTACCTGGGCTTTGTCGAAGTGCACATCGAGCAAGGTCCGGTGCTCAATGAAGTGAACATCCCGCTGGGTGTGGTCACATCAATCAACGGCAGCGTGCGTTACCTGTGCGAGGTCTTCGGTACGGCCAGCCACGCGGGCACCACCCCCATGGACCGCCGCCGCGACGCGGCCTGCGCCGTGGCCGAACTTGCGCTCTACATGGAGCAACGCGCCGCCCAAGACGGCGACAGCGTGGCCACGATTGGTCAGCTGCAAGTGCCCAACGGCTCCATCAACGTGGTGCCGGGCCGCTGCCTGTTCAGCTTGGACATGCGCGCCCCCACCGATGCGCAACGCGACGCGCTGGTGGCCGACGTGATGAGCCAACTTGACCAAATTGCCGAGCGACGAGGTGTGCGCGTCAAAGCCGAGTTGACCATGAGCGCAGACGCTGCCCCCAGCGCCCCCGAATGGCAAGCCCTTTGGGAACGCGCCGTGAGCGCCTTGGGCGTGCCGCTGTTCAAACTGCCCAGCGGCGCGGGCCACGACGCGATGAAGCTGCACGAAGTCATGCCGCAAGCCATGCTGTTTGTGCGCGGCGAAAACGGCGGCATCAGCCACAACCCACGCGAATCGACCACCAGCGACGACATGCAACTGTGTGTCGACGCATTCACCCATGTTTTGAACCAACTCTCTCAGGAATTGTCATGAGCGCCCCCAACGTCAATCAAGAAAACCAATACCAACAACTCGACGCCTGGATCGACGCGCACTTTGACGAGCAGGTCAAGTTCATGCAGGCCCTGGTGCAGGTGCCCACCGACACCCCACCTGGCAACAACGCGCCCCACGCCGAGCGCACTGCCGAGCTGCTGGCACCCATGGGCTTTGTGGCCGAAAAGCACACCGTGCCCGAAGCCGAGGTGAAAGCCTACGGCCTCGAATCCGTCACCAACCTGATCGTGCGCCGCAAATATGGCGAAGGCAAAACCATTGCCCTGAACGCGCACGGCGATGTGGTGCCGCCCGGCGAAGGCTGGACACATCCGCCCTACGGCGGCGAAATCCACAACGGTGCCATGTACGGCCGCGCCACCGCCGTGAGCAAGTGCGACTTTTCGACCTTCACCTTTGCCACGCGCGCGCTTGAATCCCTCAAAGCCCCATTGAAGGGCGGCGTGGAACTGCACTTCACCTACGACGAAGAGTTTGGCGGCGAAATAGGCCCCGGCTGGCTGCTGGCCAAAGGCCTGACCAAGCCTGACCTGATGATCGCCGCAGGCTTCAGCTACCAAGTGGTCACCGCGCACAACGGCTGCCTGCAAATGGAAGTCACCGTGCAAGGCGAGATGTCGCACGCGGCCATTCCCGACAGCGGCACCGACGCACTGCAAGGCGCGGTGCATATCTTGAATGCCCTGCTCGCCCTCAACACGCAATACCTGCAGGTCACATCCAAGGTCGAGGGCATCAGCCACCCTTATTTGAACGTGGGCCTGATCGAAGGCGGCACCAACACCAACGTGGTGCCCGGCAAAGTCAGCTTCAAGCTCGACCGCCGCATGATCCCCGAAGAGAACCCGTTTGATGTCGAAGCCAGCATCCGTCAGACCATTGCCGATGCGGCGGCGAGCTTCAAGCCCCCACGCGGTGGCCAGGTGCTGAAAGTGGATGTGCGCCGCATGCTGCTGGCCAACGCCATGAAACCCCTGCCCGGCAACAAGCCACTGGTGGATGCGATCCAGAAACACGGCGGCCAAGTCTTTGGTGAGCCCATCCCCGCCATCGGCACACCGCTTTACACCGACGTGCGCCTGTACGTGGAGCGCGGCATCCCCGGCGTCATCTACGGCGCAGGCCCGCGCACCGTGCTCGAATCCAACGCCAAACGCGCCGACGAGCATGTGCAGCTGGAAGACCTGCGCCGGGCCACCAAGGTGATTGCACGCACGTTGCTGGATTTGCTGGCCTGAACATGACCGCGCCGCAGCTTGAAACCCTGCGCCAGCGCGTGCAGGTCTGCACCACCGACCAGGACGTGGCCGATTACCAGCGCTACGGTGCGGTGTGCATCCGCAACTTGTTCACGCCAGAAGAAGTGGCACTGCTGCGTGACGGCATCGAGGCCAACCTGGCCAGCCCCAGCCCGCGTGGCATGGTGGCCAGTCGGCCCGATGACCCTGGGCGGTTTTTTGAAGACTTTTGCAACTGGCAAGACATCCCGCAGTTCAAGCGCTTCATTTTTGACACGCCTCTCGCCGCATTGGCCCAGCGCCTGATGCAAAGCAACACGGTGCGGCTCTACCACGACCACCTGCTGGTCAAGGAACCCGGCACACGCCAACGCAC
>JAIXOX010000055.1 GCA_027486555.1 Comamonadaceae bacterium | reverse complement strand
GTGGCCATCGGTGTGGCCCTGAACATTTTGAAAGAAGGCTGGCACCTGATCTGGTTGTCCTCGCAAGGCCTGATGGACGAGGCGCTGGAGCCCGAGGTGTTGGCCGAAGTGCAAAAAGTGTTGGATGGTTTTGCGCACCAACGCGGCGAGACCGAGATCATCCGTTTTGACCACTTGCACACCCGCAGAGCCGGACAACGCCGATTTGTGGATGTGCACATGCACATGCCTGCCAGCTGGACCTTGGGCCGTGCAGCAGCCCTGCGGGGCAGTGTGGAGCAAGCATTGATGAGCGAAGTGCCCGGTTTGCGCGCCACCATCCAGCTCTTGCCCAGCGATGTTGAGGCGCACTTCAACGATGCGCGGGATCTGAAATGATTGCCGTTTTGCAAAGGGTGAGTGAAGCGAGTGTGCGCGTCGATGGCGAGGTGATTGGCCAAATCGGTGCAGGCCTGTTGGTTCTGCTGTGCGCCGAAAAAGGCGATACCGAGGCGGTGGCCGACAAGATGCTGGCCAAAATGTTGAAGCTGCGGATTTTCAGCGACGACGCCGGCAAGTTAAATTTGAGCGTTCAGGATGTGGGCGGTGGTTTGCTGGTGGTGAGCCAGTTCACTTTGGCCGCTGACGTGGCAGGCGGCAACCGCCCGAGCTTCACGCAGGCGGCGGCTCCCGTTGACGGCAGACGTCTGTATGAATATTTTGTGGACCAAGCTCAAAAAACGCACCCGGTGGTGCAAAAAGGTCGCTTTGCCGCCGACATGAAAGTGGCGCTCGTCAATGACGGCCCCATCACCATTCCGATGCGCATGACCGTCTGATCAGCGTGTTCGCTGCATCGCCCCAAGGGTGGAGCTGCCACAAACTCTTTCACCATCATTGCGGGAGCGTCGCACCGGCTGCGATGCATGCCATCCAACGGCCCCGAGACGGCAACCCCCACAGCGGATAATCGGCACATGACCGATAACCATCCAGTGGCAACAAGCCACAGCTTTGCCAAGCTCCCCCTTTCTCCCGCCACCCTCCAAAACCTTGAACAACTGGGCTACACCCAGATGACGCTCATCCAGGCCGCCAGCTTGCCGCTGACTTTGGCAGGGCAAGATTTGATCGCCCAAGCCAGCACCGGCAGCGGCAAAACCGCCGCTTTTGGCCTGCCCCTGATCGAGCGCCTGCAAACGGCAGGCTCGCCCAGCGCGGCCATCCAAGCCGTGATCCTTTGCCCCACCCGCGAGTTGGCCGATCAGGTCACCCAAGAAATCCGCCGCCTGGCCCGCGCCCGGCAAAACGTGAAAGTCGTGACCCTGTGTGGGGGCGTGGCCTTGCGCGGCCAGACGGTGAGCCTGGAGCACGGCGCTGATGTGGTGGTGGGTACACCCGGCCGCATCCTGGACCACCTGGAGCGCGGCTCGCTGAGCTTGGCGGGTGTGAACACGCTGGTGCTGGACGAGGCCGACCGCATGCTGGACATGGGCTTTTTCGACGACATCGCCAAGGTGGTGCGCCAATGCGCCAAAGACCGCCAGACCCTGCTGTTTTCGGCCACTTACCCCGAGGGCATCGCCAAGCTGGCGGCGCAGTTCATGCGTGCGCCGCAAACAGTGAAGGTTGAGGCGCAGCACAGCGCCCACAAAATCCGCCAGATTTATTTCGAAGTCAGCGAAAGCCAGCGCTTGGACGCCGTGTCCAAATTGCTGGCGCATTTCCGCCCTGAGCGCACGCTGGCCTTTTGCAACACCAAACAGCAGTGCCGCGATTTGGTGGCGGTGTTGCAGGCCCAAGGCTACAGCGCGCTGGCCCTGTTTGGCGAATTGGAGCAGCGCGAGCGCGACCAAGTGTTGGTGCAATTCTCCAACCGAAGTTGCTCGGTGCTGGTGGCCACCGATGTGGCTTCACGCGGCTTGGACGTGGAAGGGCTGGAGGCTGTGATCAATGTGGATGTGACGCCTGACGCAGAAATCCACATCCACCGCATCGGCCGCACCGGCCGGGGCGATGCCGAAGGCTTGGCCCTGACGCTGGCCAGCATGGACGAGATGGGCGCAGTCGGCAAAATCGAGGTGATGCAAGGTCGTGAATCGAAGTGGGAACCCTTGTCGGGCCTGACACCTGCGGCCGGTGGGCCGCTTCAGCCCCCCATGCGCACCCTGCAGATTGTGGGCGGCCGCAAGGAAAAAATCCGAGCAGGCGACGTGATGGGTGCGCTGGCAGGAGAGTGTGGTTTGACCCGCGAGCAGGTCGGCAAGATCAATGTGAACGAGTTTTCGACTTATGTGGCGGTGCAGGCAGATTTGGCCAAGAAGGTGGAAGCTCAGTTGTCGCACGGCAAAATCAAGGGCAAGAGTGTTAAGGTTCGGTTGCTCTGACGTTCTTGGTCTTTTGCGGTGGACGGTGTGTGAGGGGATGCGGCGGGTTCCTCATACCGGGGTACCGAAAATCGTCACCCGCCGCATCCCCTCACACACCTGAGTAGTCAGTCATTGATCCGGACCTGTGAAGTTGGCATGAACGCTTTGTTTGTGGGAGCGGCGCCCTCGCCGCGATCGAGCCTCGCGGACCAACACCCATCGCCCCGAGGGCGGGGCTCCCACAATGCCACCATCGCTGATCACTGTCCCCAAGGCAAACCTTGCACCCCATTCGAGGCCTCCCTGGCTCAAACCATCCGAGACCTCACCGCAACAACCAGAAAACGAACTCAAAGGTAAGGGTTCTTCAACCCCAACCCCGCCAAAATGGCCACCTCATAGGCCTCCATCTCCTCGGCGTCGGCGGTACTGGTTTCATGGTCCCAGCCCTGGGCGTGCAGCGTGCCGTGCACCAGCAAATGTGCGTAATGAGCGGCCAGCGTCTTGCCTTGTTCTTTGGCCTCACGCGCCACCACCGGGGCGCACAGCACCAAATCGGCCATCACAACGGGCTCTTGTTCGTAATCAAAGGTCAGCACATTGGTGGCGTAGTCTTTTTTGCGATAGCTCTTGTTCAGTTCGCGGCCTTCATCTTCGCCCACGATGCGCACCGTGATTTCGGCGTCATCGGCCAGCGCGTGGCGAATGGCGCGGGCCACCGCGTGGCGGGGCAGGGCGGCACGGTGGCGGGCTGCATAGGGAATGTCGCCAAATTGCAGGGACAGCTGGAGTTTTTGCAGAGACATGGGCTTGTGGGATTCGGAATTCAATCGTCGGTGAGCAAAGGCTTTCGCCGGGTGGTGACGCCCGCCCTCATGGCGGCGCTGCCTTGCGCATCGTAGGCGTCCACAATGCGGGCCACCAGTGGGTGGCGCACCACGTCAGCACTGCTAAAGCGTGTGAAGGCAATGCCTTTGACCCGTTTGAGCACCCGTTCAGCGTCAATCAGGCCCGACAGCTGCCCCTTGGGCAAGTCGATCTGGCTCACGTCACCGGTGACCACCGCCTTGGCACCAAAGCCAATGCGTGTCAAAAACATCTTCATCTGCTCGGTGCTGGTGTTTTGCGCTTCGTCCAGGATCACAAAGGCGTTGTTCAGGGTGCGCCCACGCATGAAAGCCAGGGGGGCCACCTCGATGGCATTGCGTTCAAAGGCCTTTTGCACCTTGTCGTGACCCATCAGGTCATACAGCGCGTCGTACAGCGGGCGCAAATACGGGTCCACCTTTTGCGACAGGTCGCCCGGCAAAAAGCCCAAACGCTCGCCTGCTTCAACAGCCGGCCGGGTCAGCACAATGCGCTGCACGCTGCTGCGCTCCAGCGCGTCCACCGCGCAGGCAACGGCCAGATAGGTCTTGCCCGTGCCTGCAGGCCCGATGCCAAAGCTGATGTCGTGTGTCGCGATGCTTTCCAGATAGGCTGCCTGCACCGGAGTGCGGGCCTTCAGGTCGGTGCGGCGGGTTTGCAAGGCGGGCAGCTCGGCTTCATTTCCCCCGCTGTCGCCGATCAGCATGAGTTGCACCATATCGGGCGCAATCGGCCGATCGGCGCGTTCGTAAATGGCCTGCAAAATCTCCATGGCCCTCAGGGCCACCGCCTTGGGGCCATCCACCTTGAACTGCTCGTGGCGGTGCGCGATGCTCACCTGCAAGCCCGCCTCGATGGTGCGCAGGTGCGCATCCATGGGGCCGCACAGGTGAGACAGGCGGTTGTTGTTGTGCGGCGTGAAGGTGTGTCTGACGATCAAGTTGATAATCCTAAATGTGCTCAGTGTGTGGCCCGGCCAAGAGCGCATTTTCTCCCAACACAGGCATTTAAGGCGTCACCCCCCATGATTGGCAAACTCACTGGCATCCTGAGCGACAAAAACCCCCCCGAGGTGGTGGTGGACTGCCATGGCGTAGGCTACGAGGTGAATGTGCCCATGAGCACCTTTTACAACTTGCCGTCCACGGGCGAAAAAGTCAGTTTGGTCACGCACTTTGTGGTGCGCGAAGACGCGCAAATCCTCTATGGTTTTGCCACGCTGGCCGAGCGTGAAGCCTTTCGGCAACTCATCAAAATTTCCGGCGTGGGTCCCCGCACGGCGCTGAGTGTGTTGTCGGGCATGAGCGTGGATGACTTGGCGCAGGCCATCACCACCCAAGAAGTGGGGCGTTTGGTCAAGGTGCCCGGCATTGGCAAAAAAACCGCAGAGCGTTTGCTGCTCGAACTCAAAGGCAAACTGGGCGGCGACTTGGGCGGCTTGTTTGCCGTTCACACCAGCGATGCGCAAAACGACATCCAGCAGGCCTTGTTGGCGCTGGGCTACAACGACAAGGAAGCTGCTGCCGCCCTCAAGAGCCTGCCTGTGGACGTGGGGGTGAGCGAGGGCATCAAGCTGGCACTCAAAGCCTTGAACAAATAAATGAACTGAGCCATGAGCATCCGCACCGACGATTTCGCACCCCAGCCCGAGTCCCGGGTCATTTCTGCGGCCCCTGTGTCCCACCAGGAAGAAGCCATTGAACGCGCCTTGCGCCCCAAGCTGCTCGACGAATACGTCGGCCAGGTCAAGGTGCGCGAGCAGCTGGAGATTTTCATCAGCGCGGCCAAGATGCGCGAGGAGCCGCTGGACCATGTGCTGTTGTTTGGCCCGCCCGGGCTTGGCAAGACGACGCTGAGCCACATCATTGCCGCCGAGTTGGGCGTGAATCTGCGCCAGACCAGCGGCCCAGTGCTCGAGAAACCCAAAGATTTGGCGGCGTTGCTGACCAATCTGGAGCGCAACGATGTGCTCTTTATTGACGAGATCCACCGCCTCTCGCCTGTGGTCGAAGAGATCCTCTACCCCGCGCTGGAGGATTACCAGATCGACATCATGATCGGCGAAGGGCCGGCGGCGCGCAGCATCAAGCTCGACTTGCAGCCTTTCACCCTGGTGGGTGCGACTACGCGTGCCGGCATGCTGACCAACCCGCTGCGCGACCGTTTTGGCATCGTCTCGCGCCTGGAGTTCTACACGCCCGAAGAGCTGACCCGCATCGTGACCCGCAGTGCCGGGCTGCTCAAAGCGCCGATTGACCCCGAAGGCTCGTTCGAGATCGCCCGCCGCTCACGCGGCACGCCGCGCATCGCCAACCGCCTGTTGCGCCGGGTGCGCGACTATGCGGATGTGAAAGGCGACGGCACCATCCACAAAGGCATCGCGCAAAAAGCGCTGGTCATGCTCGATGTGGACCCCGAAGGCTTTGACCTGATGGACCGCAAACTGCTCGAAGCGGTGATCCACCGTTTTGACGGCGGCCCGGTGGGCCTGGACAACATCGCCGCCAGCATCGGCGAGGAGCGCGACACCATCGAAGACGTGATCGAGCCCTATTTGATCCAGCAAGGCTATTTGCAGCGTACCCCACGCGGACGCATGGCCACTTTGGCAGCTTTTAAGCACCTGGGCGTCACGCCGCCCAAGTCGTTTGGCGAACGGATGTGAAGACAAAAGCTGTTTTTCTTTCCGTGCGTTGATCGGCCGGACTTTCTATAAGCGATGCAAGCTTGGTTTTCGTAGGAGCCCACCCCGTGGGCGATGGCCTGCATAAAGCCACCTCACGCCATCGCCCAAAGGGTTGGGCTCCTACATAATTTGGCATCAAGCAAATGGCACCTTGTAAGAGCTCACTCCTGTGAGCGAGTGCTCTGACGAACGGGGGCTGATTCGCTCGCTGGGGCGGCCTCCCACTGAGGCTTCAGGCCGTCGCCTCGTCCTTGCCCAAAGCGTCCAGATGCGAGGTGTCACCCCAGCCCACCAATGACAAGCCTTGGGGTGTCCACAACAGCCGGTTGACGGCGGTGTTGGTCAGCTGCCAAGTGCGAGGTGCTTGTAAATCCAGCCGGGTGGCGGCGCGGTACAGGATGTCGAGGACACCCCCGTGCGCCACCATCACGATTTGCTGGCCGGGGTGGCGTGCGGCCAGTTCGCCCACCGTGCCCACGATGCGCTCGCGCAGCATTTCCAAAGACTCGCCACCCTCAGGCGGTACCCAGTCGGGTGTTCGTTTGCGCCAATGCCGGGCGTGCTCGGGCAACTCGACTTCAATCTCGGCAAAAGTGCGACCTTGAAAGGCCCCAAAGTGGCGTTCGCGCAGGCCGGGGTGGGTGGTCACGGTTTGACCTGTGGCCTGCGCGATGGCCAAGGCTGTGGTGTGGGCGCGAGACAGGTCGCTGGCGTAAATCGCATCCATGGCATCGCGTTGCACCAGTGCTTGTGCCAAGTGTTGCGCCTGACGCAGGCCCACCTCGTTGAGTGGGATGTCCAGATGGCCTTGCAGTCGGGTGTCGACGTTCCAGGCGGTTTCACCGTGGCGAATGGCCAAAATGCGGGTGGGTTCCATGAATTTTGGGGTGTTCAGCGGGGCAGTTCAATGTTGACTCTGCGCGGACCTGCTGGCGGGTTGGGGAAATTGGCCAGTGCGGCTTGGAACAAGGTGGCAAAAATCGGCACGCTGTCGATCCAGGGACCTGCGTGGTTGGCGCGGGTTTCGTACACCACTTGGCCCGATTTGAGGTCGCGCATGATCAGGCTGACTTCGCGGCGGTAGTGCGTGGGCGGCGGAAAGCGCATGCCCATGCCCAATCCGATGTGCGAGCCGAAGCCAGAACCAATGGAGATGCTGCCCTGCGGCGTCCAACCCGGGGCGATGGGGCGGCCCCACGGGTCCGCTGGGTATTGTGTGCCGTTGAAGCCCACCATCACGCTCAAGCTGGCACCGGCATCGTCACGCACCAAACCCACAGCCGTCATGGCGGCTTGGGCTTGCTGCTCGGCCACGCCGGCTTCGGGGTTGTGCACTTGCGAGGGCAGGCGCTCGAAGCGGTATTTGGCCCCTTGCAAATTCATGCCCGGCGGTACGGCGGCCACCGACACCACATCGCTGTCGACCAGGCGCATGGATGCGCAGCCGCTTAAAAGCGCCAAAGCCAATGCGGCCACGGCCACATGAATGCGACGTGAGATGGGCTGAATTTCTTTGTGCATGGTCTGTCTCCTGAGGGTTACATCGAGATGACCTGAATACCGGGCAAGGACACTTCCTTGAACGCTTCTTCGTCAAAAGCCTTGTCGCCGTCGTCCGATTCGATGCCGGTGATTTTCAGGTCCTTGAAGCCGTGCAGCTTGGCGTCCATCAAATGCGAGGGCACCACGTTTTGCAAAGCCGAAAACATGTTTTCAATGCGGCCAGGGTGCTTCTTTTGCCACTCGCGCAGCATGTTGCCCACCTGCAGGCGTTGCAGGTTTTCTTGGCTGCCACACAGTGTGCAAGGGATGATGGGGAACTGTCGGTGCTCTGCCCAACGGATCAGGTCGGTTTCGGCCACATAGGCCAGCGGGCGGATCACCATGAACTCGCCGTTGTCGCTGACCAGCTTAGGAGGCATGCCTTTGAGCTTGCCGCCAAAGAACATGTTCAAAAAGAAGGTCTGCAGCATGTCGTCGCGGTGGTGGCCGAGCGCCAGCTTGTTGCATTTGAGCTCCCGAGCCACGCGGTACAAAATGCCCCGGCGCAGACGCGAGCACAGGCTGCACATGGTCTTGCCTTCGGGGATTTTGTCCTTCACGATCGAATACGTGTCTTGCGTTTCGATGTGGAACTCCACCCCTAGCTCTTTGAGGTAAGCGGGCAATATGTGGTCTGGAAAGCCGGGTTGCTTTTGGTCCAGGTTGACCGCCACCAGCTCGAAGTCGACTGGCGCGCGGGCCTTCATCTTGAGCAGGATGTCGAGCATGCCGTAGCTGTCTTTGCCACCCGACATGCAAACCATGATGCGGTCGCCATCTTCGATCAGGTTGAAGTCGCTGATGGCCTGGCCCATTTGGCGGCACAGGCGTTTTTCGAGCTTGTGGGTTTCGCGTTCGATCTTGATGGCTTTGGCAGCCTCTGATTCGGCTTGCGCTTGTACCCAGGCGTTGTCAGTTTCTGTGTCTGCTGCTGTGTTCATGAGGTTCACCACTGTCCGGTTTCCATGCGAATGGCCACTTCGCAGTCTTCAAAAATTTCAAGTTTGGCAATCTTGACGCGCACGCCCAAAACGCCGGGCAATTGCATCAGGCGGTTCGAGACTTTGCCGATCAGCGTTTCCAGCAGGTTGATGTGCTCAGCGGTGCATTCATCGATGATGATCTTGCGCACCTTGCGGTAGTCCAGCACATGCATGATGTCGTCATCGCTGGGCATCAGGGGCTGCGTGCCCAGGTTCAACTCGGTGTCGACCTGGATTGGCTGCGGGCCTGTTTTTTCGTGTTCGAGGATGCCCAGGTTCGCGTCAAAGCGCAAACCGGTCAGCTCCAGGGTTTGGTGTCCGGCTGGGGTTTTCATGGCGCTGGTTTGATTTGGAAAATTTCAACCCCGACGGCTTCGCAGTCCGGGTACACATCGGGTTTGCAGCTGGACAGGCGCACCGCCTGCACCTGGGGGTGTGCGATCAGCTCGCGCATCAGGTCGTCACACAAGGTCTCTTGCAGCACGATGTGGCCCTTAGCCACACGGTGCGCGATGACCTCTCTGATGAAGTCGTAATCCACCACTTCGGCCAAATCGTCTTGCGTGGGGGTGGACGCGCTGTAGGGCACGAACAGCTCGACATTGAAGACGATGCGCTGGGGGCCGAGCTTTTCAAAGTCGTGCGCGCCGATGCGCACGTCCACCGTGTGGTTACGCAAAAAGAGGCGGCGGCAATTCAGGGCCAAATCGGTCATGAGGTCGTTCATGAAACGGCTTTCGTGTCGGCCAAAAACATCACATCGCGTGCCGAAGGCACCAAGTGCTGGCCGTTGTCCACACACACCGTGGTGCCGGTGATGCAGGGGTTTTGCGCCAGAAAAACGCAAGTCGCCGCCACTTGTGCCGGGTCGATCGGCTCGCGCAGCAGGTTCACGCGGCTGGCGCGGTCGAAATTCTCTTGCGTCTGCGGGCCGCTCAAAAACATCAAACCCGGGGCCACGCCGCACACCCGCAAGGGCGCCAAGGCTTGCGCCTGCAAGGCCACCGCGCGCTCCAGCGCCAGTTTGGAGACGGTGTAAGAGAAATAGTCCGGGTTCAGGTTGAACACCTTTTGGTCCAGGATATGGACCACGCTGCGCTGGCCGGGTTTGGCCTCGGGTGCGGACTGCTGCGCCATCAGTGAGGCTAGTAGCATGGGCGCAATCAAGTTAACTTCCAGCTGCAGACGGGCACCGGGCAAATCCATGTTGTTGCCCTCATCAGGCTCGAACAAAGAGGCGTTGTTCACCAGGCAATCCAGCGGCCCAGTGGTGTGTGTGATGTGGGCCATCATGCGCTCGACTTCGGCACTTTGCGCCAGGTCGGCTTGCACCAGCCTCACAGTCGCTCCTGTGGCCTGCAGTGAGGCCTGAAGTGCCAAAGCGGCGTCGGCAGAGCGCTGGTAGTGGCACCACACTTGCCAGTCCGCTTGCGCGAAGGCACGGCAAAGTGTCGCGCCCAAGCGCAATGCGCCGCCAGTGATCAGAACGTGTTTCAAGTGGATGCCGCAAGAGAGGTGGAAAGGCGCAATTATCAGCGATGGCCCTGCCGTCTGCCTGCGCACGGCTATGGCCACTGGGCTTGAGGTTGTGCTGCCCCGCCCTCGTGGCGATGGCCTGTGGACTGCGAGCGCTCTATCGCGGTCAGGGTGCTGCGTCTCTGTACGGGAGCGGAGCAAGGATAATCGCGACGTGACCAACGCATCCCCACTTTCCTTCGAATTGACCCGCCTCATCCACCAAGCCATCGCGCAGGCCAGTGGCTGGATCGGTTTTGACCGTTTCATGGCCATGGCGCTGTACGAGCCGGGCTTGGGCTACTACACCAATACCCTGCAAAAGTTCGGTGCCATGCCGTCTTCGGGCAGCGATTTTGTGACTGCGCCGGGCATGTCGCCGCTGTTTGGCCAAACCCTGGCCGTGCAGGTGCACGAGTCGCTGCAAACCACCGGCACCGACGAGGTGTGGGAGTTTGGCGCGGGCACAGGCGCTTTGGCCTTGCAGTTGCTGGACAGCCTGGGCGATGCGGTGGCGCGTTACACGATCATCGATGTGTCGGGCACTTTGCGTGCTCGTCAGGCTGAAACACTCTTGAAGCACGCTGACAAAGTGCGCTGGCTTGACGCCTGGCCCGACGTGATCGAAGGCGTGGTGGTGGGCAACGAGGTGCTCGATGCCATGCCAGTGCAGTTGCTGCAGCGCACGCAAGGCGTCTGGCATGAGCGTGGTGTGGTCAGCGCGGCCAATGTTGATGGCCTTGGCTTTGTCTGGCAAGACCGCCTGACCGACCTGCGCCCGCCTGTGGACATTGAAGGTGTGCACGATTACTTGACCGAAATTCACCCCCAAGCCGAAGCCTTCATCACCAGCTTGGCCGAGCGCCTGCTGGCGGGGCGGGGAGGGGCGGCGTTTTTCCTGGATTACGGCTTTCCCGAGGACGAGTACTTTCACCCCCAGCGCCACATGGGCACCGTGATGTGCCACCAACTGCACCAGGCCGACGACAACCCCTTGGTGTCAGTGGGCCAAAAAGACATCACAGCCCATGTCAACTTCACCGGGGTGGCGCTGGCCGCGCAAAACGCCGGGCTGCAGGTGTTGGGTTACGTCAGTCAAGCCTGGTTCTTGCTCAACTTGGGCCTGGCCGAGCGCATGGCGCAAGCAAGCCTGGCTGAACGCAGCCAGGCGCAGCGCCTGGTCAACGAGCACGAAATGGGCGAGTTGTTCAAGGTGATCGGTTTTTCCACCTCTGCCGATGTGTCCGCCCAGGGTTTTGCCCGTGGCGACCGCTCGCACCGCCTTTAAACGCCTTGGAAGGAACGCTATGTTGCGTTGGTTGATTGTGGTGGTGTTGATTCTCATCGTGTTCAGCGGTTTGCAGCCATGGTTGCAAAAGTTGGGTTTTGGCCGTTTGCCCGGAGACTTCCGCTTTCGTCTGTTCGGGCGTGATTTTTTCCTTCCTATTGCCAGCACTTTGTTGCTGAGCATGGTGGCTGCAGGTATCGCGCGCTGGGTGTGAGTCGGTCTCGGTCCCGAACGTGTTACAGTGCAGCACGCCATTGGCGACTTATGCCCATTCGCTCTCACAGAGCCGATAGCGCATCCCGGCAGAGGGATGCCAGTCTTGTCCTCCACTGTGCACATCGCCCGCCATGCTTACTTAAGCTGGGCCAAGACGATTTTTTTGCTTCCTTTTGACGCACCTCTGCACGGTGCCGTTTTTTGTCAGTCCCTGTGGCTTGCAAATGGGGGCGCTTTTTTGGCAGCAGGACATGCCAAGACCCGTGCCGCTGCACAGCCCCCAAGAAGGTCGAAAAAGCGGCGCGACCCCCTTCGTTAAAATAAATGACTCACTTTTACTGTTCACACCAACCCATCTCCATGGGAAAATTCCGAATTCAACCGTGCTCCAGGGCTTTGCCCAATGGCGCATTTGGCGCGCAAGTGTCCGTGGCCAGTGGCCGTGGCAGCGCCAGCACCGACCGCGTGATGCGCTTTGTGCCCGAATTCGCCACACCGGCAGCCGCCAGCCAATACGCCCTCGATGAAGGCATGTTGTGGGTGGAGCGCCAGACGACGAAACCGATCCTGCTTTGAGAAAGACGTTTTAAATGGCTAAAGAAGAACTGATTGAACTGATGGGCGTGGTCAACGAGGTGTTGCCCGACACCCGTTTCCGCGTGACCCTGGACAACGGTCACCAATTGATTGCTTATTCTGCGGGCAAGATGCGCAAGAACCACATCCGCATTTTGGCGGGTGACCGTGTGACGCTCGAACTCTCGCCTTACGACCTGAGCAAAGGCCGCATCAGCTTCCGTCACTTGGCAGGTCGCGCGCCCATGGCGCCCCGCCGTCCGCCCGCTCGCTGATTCTGTCCGGTTCTTTCTGTTGACCTGAGTCAAGGCGCAAGGCTCTTGAATCGAAGAACATGGTCCCCAAGTGATTTTTAAACACAGGGGATTTCATGACTGTTTCAGCCGACGCCTTGCACATTGTTTGTCCGCACTGCCACACCACCAACCGGGTGCGTGTGGCGGACATGCGCAATGCACCCGATTGCGGACAATGCCACCAAGCTTTGTTTGGCGGACACCCGCTGGCGCTGGATGCGGCCAGTTTTGACAAGCACATTGGCCGCAGCCATGTGCCGGTGCTGGTGGATTTTTGGGCGTCTTGGTGTGGCCCTTGCCGGATGATGGCCCCAGCCTATGAGCAAGCTGCGGCCCTTTTGGAGCCCCAAGTGCGGGTGGCCAAACTCAACACCGAAGACGCTCAGGCCATTGCAGCGCGCTTCAATATCCGCAGCATTCCCACTTTGGCCTTGTTTGTCGGTGGCAAGGAAGTCGCACGTCAGGCGGGCGCTTTTCGCACAGCGCAAGACATCGCCGACTGGGCGCGTTCGCACATCTGAACCTTCAGTTCGTTTTGTTCTGATCTTTGATTTTGTAGGAGCCCACCCCGTGGGCGAATGCTTGAAGCGGTCACTTTGCATCAATACCGAGCAGCGGCTGAACAAGACATTGCCACAGGCAGAGCTACAGGGACGCTGCGACCGCTTTGACGCGGGCTTTGGCGATTTGCGCGCCAATTTGCGGACCTTTGAGGCTCTGAGCCGCCGCCGCTTGGGCGATTGGGGCGGTTTCGACCGACAGGGCAGCTTGTTGGGCTTTCAGCAAGCGCTCGGCCTGCGGGTAAGCCGCATCGTCAAACCCCAGTCGTCCCCGTGCATCGCATTCACAGGCTTGCAGCACCCGCTCAAAGCGCTCGGGCTGGCGGAACGCGTCGCATCGTTCCAGTAATCGCATCACGGCTTCAGCGTTCAGGTCGGCGCTGCGGTGGATGTTGCCGTGTTCACGCGCCACCACTTCAGCCAGTTCTTTGACCTCGGTCGGCACGCGCAGGCGCTCGCACACCTTTTGCAAAAGCTTCACGCTGCGGCCTTCGTGGCCAATGTGGCGGGGGAGCACGTCGGCAGGCGTGCTGCCTTTGCCCAGGTCGTGCATCAGGCAGGCCACACGCACCGACAGCGGTGTGTTCAGCCGGGCCGCCATGTCCATCACCAGCATCATGTGCACGCCCGTGTCCACTTCGGGGTGGTACTCGGCGCGTTGGGGCACGCCCCACAGGCGGTCCAACTCGGGCAGCAAGACCTTGAGCGCGCCGCATGCGCGCAGCACTTCGAACATGCGCGAGGGCCGCTCGCTCATCAGGCCTTTGGCCAACTCTTGCCAAACGCGCTCAGGCACCAGGTGGTCGGCTTCCTCGTTCTCGACCATCTGGCGCATCAGCGCGATGGTTTCGTTGGCCACTGAAAAGTCAGCAAAGCGCGCAGCAAAGCGCGCCACGCGCAAGATGCGAACCGGGTCTTCGGCAAAGGCCTCGGTCACATGGCGCAGCAGCTTGTTGTGCAGGTCAGCCTGGCCGCCATAGGGGTCCACGATGTGGCCCGCCCAAGCGCTGGGCTCGGCATGGGCCAGGGCTTCGGGGACGGCCATGGCGTTGACGGTGAGGTCGCGCCGGGCCAAGTCTTCTTCAAGGGTGACGCTGGGGTCGGCGTGCACCGCAAAACCTTTGTAGCCCCGGGCCGTTTTGCGCTCGGTACGGGCGAGGGCGTATTCCTCGCGACTTTGTGGATGCAAAAACACCGGAAAGTCTTTGCCCACAGGTAAATAACGCTGTGCGGTCATGGCCTCGGGCGTGCTGCCCACCACCACCCAGTCGCGGTCGTTGACGGGCAAGCCCATCAGGGCATCGCGCACCGCACCGCCAACCACAAACACTTGCATGGCCACCGCTGGGCTCAGCGAGCCACCCGGAAGGGCTCTTCAAAGTCGATGAAGTCCCGCTCGGCCAGCGCGTCGTCGATCCAGGCCTTCACACCGGGCAGGGCGCATACACGGTCCATGTAGGCGGCCACATCTGCAGGCACGGGCAGGGCGTAAGTTTTGATGCGCATGACCACGGGCGCAAAGTAAGCGTCGACTATGGTGAATGGGCCAAACAGCATGGGGCCGTCATGCTCTGCCAGCAGGCCGCTCCACAGGCTGCAAATGCGTTCCAAGTCGGCGCGCACGGCGGGTTTGTCGCGCAGCGCCAAAGCACCAATCTCGGGCAGATGCGCATCAATGTTCATCGGGCAGGCGCTGCGCAGGCCCGCAAAGCCGCTGTGCATCTCGGCACAAACGCTGCGGGCACGAGCCCGGGCGGCGCGCTCTTGCGGCCACAATTTTTTATCAGGGAACTGTTCGGCCACATATTCGGCGATCGCCAGCGTGTCCCAAATGGCCAGTCCGTCGTGCACCAGCACAGGCACCTTGCCTACCGGGTTCACGTCTTTGAGCGCGGTCTTGAACTGCGAGTCGGGCGCAAAGCTGTCAAAGCGGACAAAGACCTCTTCAAAGTCAATGCCTGCCTGGCGCAGCAGCACCCAAGGGCGCATGGACCAAGACGAGTAGTTTTTGTTGGCGATGTAGAGCTGGATCATGGTTTTCCCCGGAAATCAGACCCTGCATGTTAACGGTCACAGGCGAGCGAAGTCCTAACTCAGCGCCCCGCACCCGCACGCCAGCGGTTCAACTTGCTGCGCGGGCCGCGATGCCCCAGATAAGTCGGTCCCACCCCTGCGGCAGACGCTGCAACGATGCCCAAAGTTTGCAAACCCGGCAACTTGCCCGTGGCCACGTTGTCCACTTGCATCGACGCCAGGTTGTCCCGGCTCATGAGGGGTTCGCCCGGGGCCAGCTCCATGGCCGCTGCTTGCAGCCAGCCCACCCACATCGGCAAACCAATGACGGGACGGCCTCGGCCCTGGTTCACCCCCGCCCACTGTCCTGCCCGCTTGACCAACTCGCCCAGCGTCAGCACATCCGGGCCGCACAGCTCGTAGGTTTGACCGATGGTGTCCGGCTTTTGCAGGCAGATCGCCACGGCACGGGCCACATCGGCCACCCACACGGGCTGAAAGCGTGTGCCACTGCCCGCCAGCGGCATGAAGGGGACCACGCTTTGCAGATCGGCAAACAGGTTGAGGAATTTGTCTTCGGCCCCAAAAATCACGCTGGGCCGCAAGACGGTGAGGTCTAGCCCCGCGTTGTGAAAGACTGTCTCGCCCCGCGCCTTGCTGCGCTGGTACATCGAGGGGCCTTGCGGGTCAGCGCCCAAGGCGCTGACGTGCACCAGGCGCTGCACACCGGCTTTTTTCATGGCGCTGGCAATCTTGCCGGGCAAATCCACATGCACGTTTTCAAAGCGCTCTTTGCTGCCGTGCAGCACGGCCACCAGATTCACCACCGCATCGTGACCAGGCATCAGGCGGGCCAGATCGGCTTCGCTGTGCACCGAGGCTTCAATGACCGTCAGCCCCGGCAGGCTTTGCACGCTGGCCGCGTTCACGGCGCGCCGGGTGGGCACGGTGGTGTGCCAGCCCAAGCGGGCGAGTTGTTCGCAAACGTGGCGGCCAACAAAGCCGCTACCGCCCAAGACCAGAACGCGTGGGTTGCTCATGCCGCGCTCAAGCCGCCGACGGCTTGGTGCATGGCGTCCATGGCTTGGTCGACGATCTGGGTGCGCCATGCGTCGGTGTCGACGTAAAACGCATCCATCAGGTCTTGTTTGATCTGCTTTTTCAGCGCTTCCGGTGCTTCGGGGTGCAGGTGCAACCAGTGGTCGCCGCGCAGGGCGCCGATGACCTTGTCTTGGGTTTGTGTGCCGTATTCCATGGCAATGCCGGTGTACTCGGCTTGTGGGCACTCCTGGTAGGCCGACATCCACATCAGGCCCGTGAGGAAGGCCGAGCTGGACGAACCGTCGTAAATCGAGGTGATGCCCTGGCCCCACCAGGCTTTGGCGCGGGTGTAGGCCGCTGCGTCGTCGGCACAGGCAAAAATGCGCTCGCCCACGCCGCTGGGGCCAAGGCCCGTGTGCAGGTCAATCCAGGCCATTTTTTGGCAGCGCTGGCCGTACTTTTGCAGCACTTGGCGCACCGTGAGGTTGCTCCAGGTGGGGGCCTGGCCGCCAAAAAACAGGCCGTCCGGAAACTCGTGCTGGCCTTTGGACACGGCGGCTTGGAAGGCTTTCATGCCGCGTTCGGCGATGTACTGGGCGGTGGCTGCCGCGTTGGCGGCGTCTGGCGGCCAGACTTCGGGCAGCAGCAGGGGGTGGATTTCCTGGTAGGCCTCGTTGGTCGGCAGGGGTTTTGAAAAGTCGTGGAAATTGCGGTTGATGTCCACGTTTTCGTGGGTCACGCGCCGCACATGCGAAAAACCATGGGGGTTGAGCCCGTGGATGTAAAGCACGGCCACGCCGCTGGCCTTGCACGCGTCGCGCCAAGCGGTGTTTTGCAGGGCGTGGATTTGCACACCCGAGCCGCAGTAGCCCTCCACCCCGTGGCAGGCGCTGCTGATGACCAGCAGCTGCTTCGCATCCGGTGAGCCGTCGAGCACCACGTCCATGGCCAGCTCTTCGCCGTCCCGGCCCTTCAAGGGGTGGATGTTGGAATCAACCGTGAGGCCCGCAGCTTGCGCGGCATTCAGGAACTTTTGGCGGGCTTCGGCATAGCTTTTAGAAAAGCCGGTTTGGATATCGGTCATGCCGGTTTTCTTTTCAAGCGGTTTGTGTCGGATTGGCCAGCCATTGCGTGGCCAGCTCCACCCAGTAAGTGCCGCCCAAGGGAATCAGGTCGTCGTTGAAGTCGTAACTCGGGTTGTGCAAAGTGCAGGGGCCGCCGCCATGGCCCATTTCGCGGTGCGCGCCATCGCCGTTGCTGATGAAGACATAAGCGCCCGGCTTAGCCTGCAGCATATAAGAGAAGTCTTCCGCGCCCATCGTGGGTTCTTGGTGGACCACATGGTCGGCTCCCACAATGCCGCCCATGACTTGGCGGGCAAAATCGGCTTCTGGCGCACTGTTGATGGTGGGTGGGTAGTTGCGGTGGAAAGAAAATTCGCACTGCGCATCAAAGGCGGTGCAGATCGACTCGGCGACTTGCTTCATGCGCTTTTCGATCAGGTCCAGCACCTCGATGGTGAAAGTGCGCACCGTGCCTTGCAACTCGCACGAATCGGGCACCACGTTGGTGGCTTCGCCCGCGTGGATCATGGTGACCGAGATCACGCCTGCATCCACCGGCTTTTTGTTGCGGGTGATGATGGTTTGGAAACCTTGCACCATTTGGCAAGCGATCGGCACCGGGTCGATGCCGTTGTGCGGCAGGGCGGCGTGGCTGCCTTTGCCACGGATGGTGATCTTGAATTCGTTGCTTGACGCCATCACCGGACCTGCGCTCACAGCAAAAGTGCCTACCGGCGCGCCGGGCCAGTTGTGCATGCCGAACACGGCTTGCATGGGGAACTTGTCGAACAAACCGTCCTTGATCATCTCGCGGGCACCGCCGCCGCCTTCTTCAGCGGGTTGGAAGATCAAGTACACCGTGCCGTCAAAGTCGCGGTGCTTGGAAAAATGTTTGGCCGCTGCCAACAGCATGGCCGTGTGGCCGTCGTGGCCGCAGGCGTGCATCTTGCCTTGATGCTTACTGGCGTGGGCGAAGGTGTTGAACTCTTGCATGGGCAGGGCGTCGATGTCGGCGCGCAGGCCGATGCCACGCCCGCAAGCGCCGCCGTCGCGCCCGTGCACGATGCCGACCACACCCGTGGTGCCCATGCCGCGGTGGATGGGGATGCCCCAGTCCGTCAGCTGCTGCGCCACCACGTCGGCGGTGCGCACCTCCTGAAAGCACAGCTCGGGGTGAGCGTGGATGTCTTTGCGAATGGCCGCAATGCTGGCCGCGTCGGTGAGGATGGAGTCGAGGATTTTCATGGGTACAGTCTAGCCACACTTGGGTTGGATTGCCAACACCCCCGCGCACATGGGGGACAAACAGGCCGCCCGCCAGGGGGCGGGTTTGGGCCACAATCAGAATGAATCATTGCTCCCAGCCTGACTTTTCTCTTTTCATCGCCCCATGACCGACTCCCTTTTGGCCCCCCAAACCGTGCGCGGTGCCTGTCCGCACGACTGCCCCGACACCTGCGCCCTGCTGACCACGGTGGAAAACGGCCGTGCCACCAAGGTGCAGGGCAATCCGGCGCACGCGCCCACCGATGGTGTGTTGTGCACCAAGGTATCGCGTTACACCGAGCGCACTTACCACCCGGATCGCCTCTTGACGCCGATGAAGCGCGTCGGCCCCAAGGGTTCGGGCCAGTTCGCCCCTGTGAGTTGGGACGAGGCCTTGGACGACATCGCCGCGCGCCTGAAAGCCATCGCCGCACGCAACCCGCAGGCCATCCTGCCCTACAGCTACGCGGGCACCATGGGCCTGGTGCAAAGTGAGTCGATCGCGGCGCGGTTTTTTCATCAACTGGGCGCATCACTGTTGGACCGCACCATTTGCGCCTCGGCTGGGGCCGAAGCCCTGACGCAGACCTTGGGCAACAAGGTGGGCATGAAGGTCGAGTTTTTTGCCGAATCCAAGCTCATTGTCATTTGGGGCAGCAATTCGATTGGCAGCAATCTGCACTTTTGGCGCCTCGCGCAAGAGGCCAAGCGGAGCGGCGCGAAGCTGGTCTGTATCGACCCACGGCGCAGCGAGACGGCCGAAAAATGCCACGAACACATCGCCCTGCGTCCCGGCACCGACGCGGCACTGGCGCTGGCTGTCATGCACGAGCTGATCGTCCATGGCTGGCTCGACCAAGACTACATCGACCGTTACACCCTGGGCTGGGACGCCTTGAAGGCCCGCGCCTTGCAGTGGTCGCCCGAACGCGCAGCAGAAGTGTGCGGCGTGCCGGTCGAACAAATTCGCCAACTGGCCCGCGACTGGGGCACGACCCAGCCCGCGGCCATTCGCCTCAACTATGGCATGCAGCGCGTACGCGGGGGCGGCAACGCGGTACGGGCTATTGCCTGTTTGCCTGCGCTCACCGGGGCTTGGCGGCACCGTGCGGGTGGGGTCTTGCTCAGCAGTTCGGGGCATTACCCGGTGCGGCGCGCGGCTTTGCAGCGGCCCGACTTGCTGGGCGAGCGGCGACCCCGCACCATCAACATGAGCACCATTGGCGACGATTTGTTGCGCCCAGCGTCGCCCACGTTTGGCCCGCAGATTGAGGCTTTGATCGTCTACAACAGCAACCCGGTGGCCGTGGCCCCCGAGTCGGGCAAGGTGGTGCAGGGCTTTGGTCGCGAAGACCTGTTCACAGTGGTGCTGGAGCATTTCAAAACCGACACGGCCGACTACGCCGACTTCATCTTGCCCGCCACCACGCAGCTGGAGCATTGGGACATCCACACCAGCTATGGGCACACCGACGTGCTGCTCAACCGCCCGGCGATTGCGCCTGTGGGCGGTGCACGCACCAACACCGACATCTTCCGGGCGCTGGCCCAGCGCATGGGGTTTGACGATCCGTGTTTTGCCGAAAGCGACGAAAGCCTGTGCCGCAGCGCCATTGGCGACGAGAAAGACTTTGAGCAGCTGCTTGAGCATGGCTTTGCCTCTTTGCCTGTGCCCGATGCGCCCTTTGCGCAAGGTGGCTTTCCATCGCCATCGGGCAAGTGCGAGTTTTTCAGCCAGCGCTTGGCCGACCAGGGCCTGGATGGCCTGCCCGACCACCTGCCCAATTACGAAGCGGCTGGCAGCGACGCGCGCCACCCGCTGGCCATGATCTCGCCGCCTGCGCGCAACTTCCTCAACTCCACCTTTGTCAACGTGCAAAGCCTGCGTGACATCGAAGCCGAACCGGTGCTGGAGATGCATCCGCAAGACGCGGCGGTGCGGGGCATTACCGACGGCGCGGTGGTGCGCGTGTACAACGACCGAGGCACCTACCACTGCAAAGCGCGGTTGAACCAGCGGGCACGACCTGGTGTGGTCAACGGCCTGGGCATCTGGTGGCGCAAACTGGGGTTGAACGGCACCAATGTGAACGAGCTGACCAGCCAGCACCTGACCGACCTGGGCCGTGCGCCCGTGTTTTACGATTGCTTGGTGGAGGTCGCCGCCGATCCCGCTTTCAAGCCAACAGCCCATGCGGCTCCCCTTTCAGCGGCCACAGCCCAAGCCTGATCCCTCAAAAAAACCATCCAAACACCATGCCTGAATTGAACATCGAACGCACACACACCCTGGGACTGGCCGGTGCACGCGCCGTGGCCGAACGCTGGCGCGAACAGGCCGAGCAGGAGTGGGGCATGGCTTGCGAGTCAGCACCTGGCGAATCCGAAGACCGCATGCGCTTTGCGCGAAGTGGTGTGAGCGGAGAGTTGGTCGTGAACGACTCACGCTTTGACTTGCGGCTGAAACTGGGCTTTTTGCTGGGGGCTTACAGCGGCAAGATCGAAGAAAAAATCAATGCCAATCTGGACGCATTGCTGGGTCCAGCGCCGCAGGCCTGAACAGGCAGGAGGCCTATGACCATGGATCTGGTGCTGTGAAGTTTGGAGTGAACAGCTTTTTTTGAGCACAGCAAGCCCTGTGGGAGCCCCGCCCTCGGGGCGATGGGTGGTGGTCTGCGAGAGGCCATCGCGGCGAGGGCGCTGCTCCCACAAAAAAAGCAGACATGCAAACATCATCGCGCTGGTTCGTCAGGGCAAATCTTTGTTCACCTCGGCTCCAGCCGAGGTGCGCGGTCCCACCGAGCCCAGGCGGGCTTTGAGGGACTGGGGTTGGCGCGTCAGGATGGCCGCGTAGTTGGTGGTGTTGGACAGCACTTTCTTCACGTAATCACGCGTCTCATGAAAGGGGATGTTCTCGGCCCAGATGGCCGCTTCGAGCGCTGGGCCATTGCGCCAGTTGCGCGGGCGGCTGGGGCCTGCGTTGTAGGCAGCAGCGGCCATGGGCAAAGAGCCTTCAAAGTCGTCCAGCACGAGTTTGAGGTAGCCGGTGCCGATGGCCACGTTCACCTCGCGGTCGGTGATCTGCTCGGGCGTGAAGCCGGTCAGGCCGATTTTTTTGGCCGTCCATTTGGCGGTGGCGGGCATCACCTGCATCAGGCCTGAGGCGCCCACATGCGAGCGGGCGTCCATGATGAAGCGACTTTCCTGACGGATCAGGCCATACACATAGGCCGGGTCCAGACGAATTTGCTCAGCCCGGCGCACCACAATGTCGCGCAGCGGCAGTGGAAAGCGCTGCTCAAAGTCGATGAGGTCCCGGGTCCGCTCGCTGGTGTTGATGCAGCGGTCCCACACCTGGCGCTGGCAGGCCAAATCGGCGGCGGCCAGCAGTTCACGGTCGTTCATGCCGCCCGGGGTGTGCAAGTTGGTGCTGTAGTTCCACTCGCGGTTGCCCTCGGGGCGCAGGCCGATGCTGATCGCGTACAAGGCCCGTTGCAGGCCGGGGTTGCTCAAGGCGGCGGCCTTTTCTTGGGGCATGAGGGGGGCGGGGCGATCGGGCAAGGTGATGGGCAGGCCCAGGTCTTCCAGGGCCAGTTGTTCGTAAAAGCCTCGCACACTGGCGATGCTGCGCAGCAGGTTGTTCGCTTCCTGGCGCTGGTTGGCGTCTTGCGCGGTGGTCAGCAGGGCGCGGGCGCGCCAATACACCCAAGTGGGGTCTTTTTGTGATTCAGGGCTCATGGCTTGTGTGGCGCTCAGCACTTGCCGCCACTGGCCTTGGCGCAAGGCGGCACGCACTTTCCAGCCCAGCAGGTCGTCGTTCAGGTCACTGTCTTTTTGCACTTTGGCAAAGTAGCTGGCGGCGTTGCCCTGCAGTTTTTGGGCCGCTTGTTTGCCAATCACACCCCAAGTCCAGTTGCGCTCTTCGGCGCTGAGCATCAGGTCCCAGTGCTTGTCCAGCCGCTCGGCGGCCTGGTCAGGGTTGCTGGCGGCCAGGCGGATCAGGGCCAAAACCGCCAGTTCCTTGCGATTTCGGGTGATGGCGATGATGCGTTTGTCCAGGTAATTGGCCGGGTCGGCATGAATCAAAGTCACCTGCTCGGACAAGCGCGGGGCTTCGATGTCCACCGCGTCTTTGGCCGGCCTGGGGCGGTTGGCGTCCATGGCCATGCGTGCCTTGCGCCACAAATCCAGGCCCTTGATCTGTTTGCCCGAATGCAAATGGTCGGCCACGTAGGTGCAGCCATCGTCCGCTTCGCGCAGCGAATACCACAGGCGTTTGGCCTCATCGGCCACGTCGACCTTGCTGTTCATGGCCTCGGTGGCCAGGGCGTAGCAGCGCACCTCGCGGTCGTCCCGCATGCGAAAGCGCGGGTATTCGGCGGTGAACGTGGCCCAGTCGCGGCGCTTGCCCAATTGCAACAGCCAGTCGTTGCGCAGCCGGTCTTCATAGTAGCTGCCCGCGTAGGCGCTCAGAAAACCGCGAATTTCAGAGGCGGGTGCGGTGTCCAGCCGTGCGCGCAGTTCCCAATAGGCAGCCAGCGGCTCCAGCACATGGCCACGCACCTGCGGCAACAGCGCCGCCAGGCGGGTTTTGTCGTTTTTGCGTGAAGCCTGGTGCATTTCAAGCATCAGCTCATCGCCCTTGTTTTGCGCTTGCGCAGCCAAACTGGCCAGACCCGTCACGGTCAGAGCGCTCAGCAGTGTCAGAATCGGTGTCAGTCGTTGGATTGAATAAAGCATGGGTTGATTATGGACAAAGCACAAGCCAAGAAGGCCTTGAGAAAGGCCTTGATTGAAGAGCGGTTGAATCTGCCAGACCGCTTGGCGCGGGCCGAGGCCTTGCAGCGCATCATGCGCATTTGGCTGTTTGACCGACCGGACACCGTGATTGGCGCCTATTGGCCCATCAAAGGCGAGTTCGACCCGCTGCCTGCGCTGCACCGCTGGAAGGAGGACGGCGAACTGCACGGTGAACCCCAGCGCCGCCAAATCGGCCTGCCTGTGGTCAACAAGCAGCACAAAACACTGACGTTTCACACCTGGTACCCCGGTTGCCCCATGGAAGAAGACGCCTACGGCATCCCCAAACCCAAAGACACCGAAATCATCGTGCCCACCTTGCTGTTTGTGCCTTGCGTGGGCTACGGCATTGGCGGCTACCGCCTGGGTTATGGCGGCGGCTTTTACGACCGCACCTTGGCCACTTTGCAGCCCAAGCCGTTCACGGTGGGTTTGGGCTACACCCATGGGTTTTTGGACGATCTGGAGCCCGAAGACCACGACGAGCCGCTGGACGCCATCTTGAACGACAACGGCGTGGTGTGGCCGGTTTGAACTGAAACAATATGGCCCGACCCAAATCAGCAACCCACGACATCAAGCGCGACGCGATTCTGGACATCGCCGCGCAATGCTTTGCTCAGCGCAGCTACCCTGCGGCCAGCATGAACGAGATCGCCACGGCGTGTGGCACCTCCAAGGCGCGGCTGTACCACTATTACGAGAGCAAAGAAGCGATTTTGTTTGACCTGCTGGACCGCCACACCCAGCGCCTGCTGGCGCTGATTGCGCAAACCGAAGCCACTGCCCAGCGCAAAGACCTGGACGACCGGGGGGCGTTGCATGAATTGGTGCGGGCCTTTTTGCAGGAATATGAAACCTCGGCCACCCGGCACGCCGCGCTGCTCAATGACACGCAATTCTTGAGCGATGTGCCCGACCCGGCCTTGCCCGCCAACGGCTTGTCGCCGCGTGAACTGATTTTGAACCGTCAGCGCGACATTGTGGCGGCAATGACCCGCTTTTTGAGGCGCGCCTACCCCGAGCGGCTGACCGCGGCCAACCAGACGGCGCTGACCATGATGCTGTTGGGCATGATCAACTGGACCTTCACCTGGCTGCGCCCCGGCGGCCCCATCAGCTATGCCGCCTTTGCAGAAGAGGTGATTGGGATGCTGGAAAAAGGCTTGGGTTGAGTGTGAAGGTGTTTCCTTTTTGTGGGAGCTGCGCCCTCGCAGCGAATGTTTGCGAACTGCAAACACCCAAACGCTGCGAGGGCGCAGCTCCTGCAGTCAGAATTCAACTATCCGTAACGCATTTCGTTTAGGTAAAATTTGCCCTATTCATTGACCGGAGAAATTTTCATGTCCACAGCCAACACAACGACCCCCACCAAAGCCTTTGCGAGCCAGGCCGACCTGACCGAAAAGAAGATCACCTTCGAGCAACTCAGCGAGCACTGCTGGGCCTACACCGCCGAGGGCGACCCCAATTCGGGTGTGATCATTGGCGACCGTTTCATCATGGTCAGCGACGCCACGGCCACCCCCGCCATGGCGCAAGACCTGATCAAGAAAATCCGCACCGTCAGCGATTTGCCCATCAAATACGTGCTGCTGACCCACTACCACGCGGTGCGCGTGCTGGGCGCATACGCCTACGCCGCCGAGGGTGCGACCGAAATCATCGCCAGCGAAGGCACTTTGGACCTGATCAAAGAGCGCGGCGCGCAAGACATGAAAAGCGAGATGGAGCGCTTCCCGCGCCTGTTCCGTGGCGCAGACAGCATTCCCGGCCTGACCTGGCCCACCATGGTGGTCGGTGGCGGCAACCCCACAAAGGGCGAAGTGCCCGGCAAGCTCAGCATCAACCTGGGCGGCGTGGTGGTGCAAATCTGGCATCCGGGCCCTGGCCACACCCGTGGTGACACGATCGCTTGGGTGGAAGAAGAAAAGGTGTTGTTCTCAGGCGACTTGGTCGAATACGAAGCCGGTGTGTACACCGGCGACGCGCAGCTCGAAGAGTGGCCCGCCACCCTTGAAGCTTTGCGAGATTTGAAGGCCGAGTTCATCGTGCCCGGCCGCGGCGAAGCCATGAAGGGCAACGACAACGTCAACAAGGCCTTGGACTACACCCAGCGCTGGGTCACGACGCTGTTCCAGGCGGGCAAAGAAGCCGTGGCAGGCAAGATGGACCTCAAAGCCGCCATGGCCCACACCCGCAAGAGCATGGACCCGGTGTTTGGCCATGTGTTCATTTACGAGCACTGCCTGCCCTTTGACGTGACCCGCGCTTACGACGAGGCCAGCGGCATCAAGAACCCCCGCATCTGGACTGCCGAGCGCGACATGGAGATGTGGCAAGCGCTGCAAAGCTGAAGACGTCCCACGCTCTGGATCCGGCCCGATGATGTTCGCATCAACGCTTTTTTGAAGGAGCGACGCCCTCGTCGCGATAGAGCCTCGCAGACCACTACCCATCGCCCCGAGGGCGGAGCTCCCACAGGGGAGAAGCACATGGCGTTTGTAGTGCTCAATTTTTGTAGGAGCGACGCCCTCGTCGCGATAGCGTCTCGCAGACCACCAAACATCGCCCTGAGGGCGGGGCTCCCACAGGGGAGAAGCACATGGCGTTTGTAGTGCTCAATTTTTTGTAGGAGCGACGCCCTCGTCGCGATAGCGTCTCGCAGACCAGCAAACAACGCCCTGAGGGCGGGGTTCCCACAGGGGATAAGCACATGGGGTTTGTAGTGCTTAATTTTTTTGTAGGAGCGACGCCCTCGTCGCGAGAGCGTCTCGCAGACCACCAATCATCGCCCTGAGGGCGGGGCTCTCAAACTGATATTTCAATTCAAACTGCACAGGGCCAGATCCATCAAAGCGGTTTGCAGCCGCTTTCAGCGCTCAAGGCTTGAGCAAGTCCCGCAGATCCTGCTCATAGGCGCGCATTCTGCGGGCCGCCCTTTGTCGCTGCTCGGCGGTGGTGGTGTTGTGCAGCTGGGCCAAGTTGTCGCAAGCCTGCTTGGCCATCTGCGCTGCCATGGCACGGTCCGACTCTTGTGCAGGGGACCATGCCCTTTGCCATACAGCCAGTAAGTTGGTTTCTGTCTGAGCTGCAGTGGCTTTGCCTTGCGAAGACTGCCGCAAGACGGACAGCAGATCCTGCTCGCGCCGCAGCCTTTCCTGGCGTCCCCACTCGGGTGTCCAAGCAGATTGGCTGACCTGGGTTTTGACCAAAGCCATTTGCGCTGGGTTGAGATCGCCGTAAAACGAGCGGTAGCGCTCCAGGGTTTTGTCGACCCTGCGTTCCAGTCGCTCATTGGCGTTGCCTTGCAGCCACTCCTTGTCCCAATCTTCATTTTTTTTGTCCAAGTGGCGTGCCAAATGGCTCAGTTGGCGAGGGCCCAACAATTGGACCACCGGTGCTGCTTGAACAGCAGCGACGCGCACGCTGCGGTCCATCAGGTTTTGCACCTCACCCCAAACACTGCAGACTTGGCTGGCTTGCAGGTTGTTTTGGCTCAGTTCGCTCAGGCGTTGCAGCAAGTCGCTGTAAGTGGCCAACTCTTGTCCACGGTGCCAACGGTAAACATTCGCCAAAGCTTCTTTGGCCCGGTCGGTCTGAATGTCATTGAATGAAATGGCGCTGTCCAACCACCAAAAGGACAAAGTGGGCAGCTGTTGGTAACCCAATTTGATGGCGCTGCATCCCTGCAAAAAGGGCAATGCCAGCCACAGTGCCCACCATCGAATCCCGGGGCCATGCCGGACTTGAGGGCCATTCAAGCCGCGTAAGCCCGAAATCCTAAATATTGATGTGAACATTTTTGATGTGCCTTGGTTGGCCGACATCATATGTCTGAAGGCCAAAAGCGATAATTCATGTGAATATCAACACCGCCACCCGGCGCTGGCCGTTCGAGAAAGTATGTCACCCATGTCCAGTCAGTCCCTGCCCCCCATTGATGTCCTTGTGATGGCCGCCGGCAAAGGCACCCGCATGAAAAGCCGCCTGCCCAAGGTGCTGCAGCGCCTGGCCGGGGTGCCGCTGGTGCAGCATGTGCTGAACACTGCGGCGCAACTGAACGCCCGTTCGGCCGTGGTCATCACCGGCCATGGGGCCGACCAAGTCGAGCCGCTGGTGCTGGCCCCAGGCCAGGCACTGGCGGTGCAATGTGTGCGCCAAGAGCCGCAGTTGGGCACGGGCCACGCCGTGCAGCAAGCCGTGCCTGTGCTGGCCGACGATGGTGTGGTGGTGGTTTTGTCGGGCGATGTGCCGCTGACCCAGGCCGACACCCTGCAGGCGCTGATCGCCCAATGCGGCGGCGACAAGCTGGCGCTGCTCACCATCGACTTTACCGACCCCACGGGTTATGGCCGTATCGTGCGTGGTGGTGGTCAAGGCGATGCGGTGCAAGCCATCGTTGAGCACAAAGACGCCAGCGACGCGCAGCGCGCCATCCGCGAGGTTTACAGCGGCATCATGGCCGTGCCCGCGCGTCTGCTCAAAGCCTGGCTGGCCCGGCTGGACAACCAGAACGCCCAGGGTGAGTACTATTTGACCGACGTTGTCAAGTTCGCTGTGGCCGACGGCGTGCCCGTGGTGGCGCACAAGATCCATGACGCCTTGCAAGTGGCGGGCATCAACAGCCCCGTGCAACTGGCCGAGCTCGAGCGGGCTCACCAGCTGCGCCAGGCGCACCAGTACATGGAGCAAGGCGTGCGCTTGAAAGACCCGGCCCGTTTTGACCTGCGCGGCCAGCTCGATTGCGCGCAAGACGTCGAAATCGACGTGAACTGCATTTTTGAAGGCCGTGTGTCATTGGGTGAAGGCGTGAAGGTGGGCGCCAACTGCATCATTGCCAACTGCACCATCGCGGCCGGCGCGGTGATCCACCCCTTCACCCACATCGACGGGGAAAAACTCGGCGTGTCGGTGGGCGAGGGTGCCTTGATCGGCCCCTTTGCCCGTCTGCGCCCTGGCGCGCAGCTGGGCGCGCAGGTGCACATCGGCAATTTTGTGGAGGTGAAAAACTCCACCATGGCCCAAGGTGCCAAAGCCAACCACTTGGCCTATCTGGGCGACGCCACCGTGGGCGAGCGTGTCAACTACGGCGCGGGCAGCATCACCGCCAATTACGACGGTGCCAACAAGCACCGCACCGTGATCGAAGCGGATGTGCACATCGGCAGCAACTGCGTGCTGGTTGCACCGGTCACCATTGGCGCAGGCGGCACCGTGGGCGGCGGCTCCACCATCACCAAGAGCACCGAGCCGGGGGCCTTGAGCGTGGCGCGTGGCAAGCAGGTCAGCATTGCAAACTGGACGCGGCCTGTCAAAAAGCCGAAGGACTGATCGGGCTTGTTCAGTCGCCCGTTCAGCGCTGTGTGTCGGACTTTTTCAGGGCAGCCCAAGCCATGCGGTCCACCCAGCTTGGGGCGAGCAGCTTGAGCCAGCGGCCCAGATGCGCGATGGGGCTCATGAGCACATCGCGCTGACGCCGCTCGGTGCCTTGCAAGATTTTTTGCACGCACACGGCAACAGGCATGGCCTTGTCTTCGCTCAGGCCGCTGGAGCCTGCTGGTTGGCCCAAGGCATTGAAACCGCGGCGGCGGATGTCGGTGTCCACCACCCCGGGGTAGGCAATCGTCACCGACACCCCATCGCTCAGCAATTCGGTGCGCAGCGCCTCCATGAAGCCATTCATCGCAAATTTGCTGGTGCAGTAAGCCGTGCGACCCGGCACGCCCACCAAACCCGCCAGCGACGAAACCGCCACTAAACGACCGCGTGAGGCTTTGAGGTGCGGCAGCGCGGCATGTGTGCACCAGAGGGTGCCCCAGAGGTTGACCCGCATGAGCTCCTCGTACCAGCCCAAATGGGCTGCATCCACATCTTGCAGCATGGCGTGTGCAGAAATACCGGCGTTGTTGATCAGCGTGTCGATCCGGCCAAACTGCTGCACGGTCTGTGCAATCAGGGCTTCGCAGTCTGTGCGCACGCTGACGTCGGTGGGCACACACAGCACCTGCGCCCCGTGCTGTTGACAGGCAGCGGCCACCGCGTCGAGCTTGGCCGCCTGGCGGGCCGCCAGCACCAGCGCCACAGAGGCTCCTTTTATGCGGGCCAGCTGGGTGGCCATTTCGGCCCCAATGCCTTCAGATGCGCCCGTGATGATGATCACATTCATGCCACTTCTCCTTGTGGTGGGTTTGCCGAAAATCCGCTCGCCCGGTTTGTCCGGTTTGTCCGGAGATTCTTTCACACCTGCGTGCTCAGGGCGCAAGCTGTGAGATTTCGATCCAATCGCACGATTCATTCGTTTGGAGCTATATTGACACCATGCAAACCATGACCGCCAACGAAGCCAAAACCCAGTTCGGCCATTTCATCGATCTGGCGCAACGTGAGCCCGTGCGCGTCATGCGCCGTGATCGTGTGGTCGGCGTCATGGTCTCCGCGCAGGACTATGAAGCCATGCGTGAGTTTTACGCCAACCGCCTGCAGCACACCTTGGTGGACACGGCTGCCAAGGCTGGACGTGCGGGCTTGACCCCTGAGCTGCTGGAAGACTTGCTGCGTGACGAGTCTTAAGCTGGTCATTGACACCAACATCCTGATCAGCGCCGCACTCTCTTCGCAAGGCGCTCCCGCCAAGCTGGTGCAGTTGGTATTGGCGCAGCACCGGCTGGTGTTTTTTCAAGCCACGTTTGATGAGCTGCGGACGCGGATTTACCGACCCAAATTTGACCGTTACATTTCTTTGGAAGATCGCTAGCGTTTGTTGCACGATTTCAGCGCCTGTGCGGTTTGGGTGGAGCCAGGAGAGCCTGGGCGGTATTGGCGTGATCGCGATGACGACCATTTCATTGAAGCCGCACTGAAAACACAGGCCCACTGCTTGATCAGCGGCGACAAGGACTTGCTGGAAGCACCCGAGGTGCTGGGGCTGCGCATCGTATCTGTTCACCAAGCGCTGGATCTCTTGGCCAACGATTGATCCGGCCCTGTGAAGTTTGCAGTGAAAGGCCTGTCTTGGGCTTAGCGGTCAGCCATGCAATCTGTGTGGGAGCCCCGCCCTCGGGGCGATGGGTGGTGGTCTGCGAAGGTTATCGCGGCGAGGGCGCCGCTCCTACAAATAAGTGTTCATGCAAACTTCACCGGGTCTGATCAATGAGCGATCGGGAATACCGGCCAAGCCGTCGTGAACTTGGCCCGCTTGGTCGCAAAAAACGCCTTCACGTTGCGCACATTGGCGTCTTGGGTGAACAGCGCCTGGCTGATCGCCAAATAATGCGGCATGTCGCGCGCCTGCACCACCAGCATGAAGTCGGGGCCGGGCGACACGCGCCAGCACTGCTGCACCGCATCGTGCGCCACGGCGCGGGCTTCGAAGGCGTCCATGTGTTCGCTGCCTTGGCGGTCCAGTGACACCTCGACCAAGGCGCTCAGGCCATGGCCCAAGCTGGCGGCCAGTTTGTCGGTGCTCAGCACCGCCACCTGCCGCTCAATCCAGCCGCCCTCGGTCAGCCGTTTGACGCGGCGCAGGCAAGTGGGGGGCGACACGTTCACCCGCTCGGCCAGTGCCACATTGCTGATGCTGGCATCACGCTGCAGGGCGTCGAGCAATTGCAAGTCGATGGTGTCGAGTAAATTTTGTTCCATTTATTTACAGTTAAATTAATATTATTTCAACTGTAAATTGCAGTGAAATTAAAGTCAATTTAATAGTAAATATTAAACTGAAATTTCTATTGTTAAAGCCTAACATGGCTCCAGTTTGATCCAAACACCTCATTCAGGAGCTTCAACATGTGTGGCATCGTCGGCGCCGTTTCTTCCCGCAACATCGTTCCCATCCTCGTGCAAGGCCTGCAACGGCTCGAATACCGGGGTTATGACTCGTGTGGTGTGGCCGTGCACGCGGCCAGTCTGAACGGTGGCACTGGGGGCCTGCAACGCGCCCGCAGCACCTCGCGTGTGGCCGAGCTCATGGACCAGGTCACGGCCGACCACATCGAAGGCGGCACCGGTATCGCCCACACCCGCTGGGCCACACACGGCGCACCTGCCGTTCACAACGCGCACCCGCACTTCAGCCACGGCACGGGCGCTGCAGACACCAAGCCGGGAGCAACTTTGGGAAGCGCCCCGGACAGGCCGGGGCGCGTCGCTCTGGTGCACAACGGCATCATCGAAAACCACGAAGAACTGCGCGCCGCACTGCAAGCCAAGGGCTATGTGTTTTTGAGCCAGACCGACACCGAAGTCATCGCCCACCTGGTGGACAGCGTGTACGACGGCGACATTTTTGAAGCCGTCAAAACCGCCATCCGCCAGCTGCACGGCGCGTACGCGATTGCCGTGTTCCACAAAGACGAGCCGCAGCGCGTGATCGGTGCCCGCGCGGGCTCGCCCCTGATTCTGGGTGTGGGCCAGGGCGAAACATTCCTGGCCAGCGACGCGATGGCGCTGGCGGGCGTGACCGACCAGATCGTTTATTTGGAAGAAGGCGACGTGGTCGACATCCAGCTAGGCAAATACTGGGTGGTGGACCGCGATCACAAAGCTGCGACCCGCGCCGTGAAAACCGTGCACGCCCACAGCGGCGCGGCCGAGCTGGGCCCGTATCGCCACTACATGCAAAAAGAAATCTTCGAGCAGCCGCGCGCCATTGCCGACACGCTTGAAGGCGTGGAAGGCATCACGCCCGAGCTGTTTGGCGATGGGGCTTACAGCACCTTCAAAGCGATTGACAACGTGTTGATCTTGGCCTGCGGCACCAGCTACTACAGCGGCTGCGTGGCCAAGTACTGGATCGAAGCGATTGCCAAAGTGCCCTGCCAGGTCGAGATCGCCAGCGAATACCGCTACCGTGAATCGGTGCCCAACCCCCACACGCTCATCGTCACCATCACCCAAAGCGGCGAAACCGCCGACACCTTGGCCGCGCTGCGCCACGCGCAAAGCCTGGGCATGACGCACACGCTCACCATTTGCAACGTGTCCACCAGCGCCATGGTGCGCGAGTGCAAACACGCCTACGTGACCCGCGCCGGGGTCGAGATCGGCGTCGCCTCCACCAAAGCCTTCACCACGCAGTTGGCAGGCTTGTTCTTGCTGACGCTGGCGCTGGCGCAGACCAAAGGCCGCCTGAGCGATGATGAAGAAGCCATGCACATCAAAGCCATGCGCCACCTGCCCGCAGCCCTGCAAGCCGTGCTGGCACTGGAGCCGCAAATCATCGCCTGGGCCGAAGAATTTGCCAGCAAAGAAAACGCGTTGTTCTTGGGCCGTGGCACGCATTACCCGATTGCCCTGGAAGGCGCGCTCAAGCTCAAAGAAATCACCTACATCCACGCCGAGGCCTATGCGGCGGGCGAACTCAAACACGGCCCGCTGGCCTTGGTGACCAGCGCCATGCCCGTGGTCACGGTGGCCCCCAACGACCAGCTGCTGGAAAAGCTCAAGAGCAACATGCAAGAAGTGCGGGCTCGCGGCGGCGTGCTGTATGTGCTGGCTGACGGCGACACGAAGATTGAAAGCAGCGAAGGCGTGAACGTGATTCGCATGCCTGAGCACTATGGTGTGCTGTCACCCATCTTGCATGTGGTGCCGCTGCAGCTGCTGAGTTATCACACGGCTTGTGCGCGGGGGACGGATGTGGACAAGCCCAGGAACTTGGCAAAAAGCGTGACCGTGGAGTGATTGACTTCAAGGCTTGCATGTCTTAAATTCATGTAAAAATTAACTTCAAGTTAAAATATACATGAAAAAAATACAGCGGCAAGCCTTGGGTGTGCTGCTCCAGCGGGTCACGCTTTATTCTGTGGTCACGGTATTGGGGCCACGTCAGTCGGGCAAAACTACCTTGTGCCAGATGGCTTTTCCGGCCAAAGCCTACGTCAATCTGGAGCAGCCCGATGTCCGGGAGTTTGCGCAGCAGGACCCCAAGGCGTTTTTGGCGCAGTTTCCGGATGGTGCCGTGCTGGATGAAATCCAGAACGTACCGTCACTGTTGTCGTGGATTCAAGTGCTGACAGATGCCGATCCGCGCAAAGGTCGTTTTGTATTGACGGGCAGCCACCAGTTGCAAGTGAGTGCGCAAATCACGCAGTCACTGGCGGGGCGCACGGCTGTTCTGGAGCTCTTGCCTTTGAGCTTGTCCGAATTGGCCGCTGCGGGCATGTTTGACCCCGAATGTGCAGATGTGAACAGGTGGATGCTGCACGGCGGTTATCCCCGCATCCATGCACAAGACATCCCACCCGAGGTGATGTTGTCCGATTACTTTGCCACCTATGTGGAGCGCGATGTGCGGCAACTCATCAACCTCAGGCATCTGCGCGAGTTTGGCCAATGTGTGCGTTTGCTGGCGGGCCGCACAGGGCAGTTGCTCAACCAGACCAGCTTGGGCAATGAGGTGGGCGTCAGCAGCAACACCATCACGCAATGGCTGAGTATTCTTGAAGCGTCCTTTCTGGTGTTCAGTTTGGCACCCTGGAGCGTCAACATGGGCAAGCGCTTGGTGAAGAGTCCCAAAATTTATTTTTACGATGTGGGGCTCGCCTGCTGGTTGCTGGGCATCAAGACGGTGGAGCAACTGCAGCACCACCCTTTGCGTGGAGCCCTGTTTGAAAACCTGGTGGTGCTGGAGGTGCTCAAGTCCTTGCGCAACCGGGGTTTGCGCGACCCCTTGTATTTCTTTCGCGACAGCAATGGTTTGGAAATTGACCTTTTGCTGGACCCTGCCGAGGGTCTTCAGTTGGTCGAGATCAAGGCTTCACAAACGGTGTCAGCACCTTTGTTTAAAAATTTGCGCACTGTGAGCACATTGCTTGGCGATCGTGTGAAAGGCCAGCATCTGATCTACGGTGGGACCGAGCGACAAGATCGAAGCAGTGTGCAGGTGCTGCCGTATGGGCAAGCCGCCACACTGGTCTTGGCTCACGTCCCCTGAGCCACATGAACGCCCGGCCGCCGTCCATCGTTCCAGTTCCCCTCCAACGCCCGCTCAATCTGCGCGGCCAGTTGCAGCAGCAAGCCGTCGTAGGCTTGTCGGGTTTGTGAATGAAAGCCCAAGGGCAGACCGTTCTCTTGCTTGGCCATGGGCAGTGAGATGCCGGGTATGCCGCACTGGTTCGACAGTGGGGTGTAGGCAAAGTTGCGCCAGAGGTTTTCAAACCAGTCATACACCGAGGGGTTGTCGCTGATCGTCAGGGATTCGGTGGTGCCCAGCAGGGGCGTGGGCAGCCCGGTGATGGGCGTAAGGATGATGTCCCAGTTTTCGAAGAATTGGCCAAAGCCGCGCGAGGTGGTGTTGAACACGCCTTGCATGTGGGCGCGCTCGGCGTAGGTGGACTTCAGGCCTTCTTCCCAGATTTTGATGTTGATGGGTTCGACCAAGTCGGCGGGCGGGCGCTCTAGCCCCAGGGGCTTGAGCAGGTGGGTGATGGTTTGCGCGAAGTTGCTGCTGTTGCAGGTGGTCTGCACCGAAAAGGCCTGTTTTGGGGTGTACTGGGTCATGCGCAAGCTTGAAAGGTCAGAGGGCAAAAAACTTCATGAGAAAATCTTGCGCTCTCCCAAAGCATGTCGGGCGCATGGTGCGCTGAATGGCTTTTCAGGTGAAGAAATGACCCCCGCCATGAAACTGTGCATCCTGGACAACGATGTATTGGACCCCGCCGCCGAGCCCATTTGGGGCAGTTATGCCGCGATGTTTGAACGCTTGCTGCGCGGTGTGGGTTTCGAGGGTGAGGTGGCGGTGTTCAGTGCGCGGCATGGCCAATATCCCACTTCATTTGAGTCCTACGATGCGGTGCTGTTGACGGGCAGCCGTGCCGATGCTTTTTCATCTGAGCCCTGGGTCGTGGCTTTGCAGGGGCATGTGTCCGACCTGTTGGCGCAAGAAAAAAAGCTCATCGGGGTGTGTTTTGGGCACCAGCTGGTGGCGCATTGCCTGGGGGCTCCGGTGGGGCGTGCAGCGCAAGGCTGGGGCGTGGGCCGCACCACCTACGCATGGCACGAGCCCCAACTTTTCAGTGATCTGCCCGAACAGGTGAGTTTGCTGGCCAGCCACCAGGACCAGGTGCTGGCCTTGCCACAGGGCGCGCGCTTGCTGGCCAGCAACGCCCATTGCCCCATAGCCGCTTACGCCATCGGGCAGCAGGTGTTGTGCATACAAGCCCACCCTGAATTCGAGCCTGAGTACAGTGCTTTTTTGCTGGGCAAGCGACGCCAGGCGCACGGAGATGCCCTCTATCAAGAGACCTTGGCGAATTTGCCGGGAACGCACGATGGGCCGCGCATGGCCCGCTTGATGTTGGACTTCATGGGGGCCACATGAGAGGCAAGGTGGCCGCGCGTGGTGCGCGCCAGCCGCGCATCGAGACGCGGCGCTCGGCTGTGCATGGTCAAGGTGTTTTTGCCTTGGCCACATTTGCACCGGGTGAAACCATTGTGGAGTACGTGGGTGAAATCATTGATTTGCCAGAGGCCTTGCGGCGTCACCCGCACGACCCGAACGATCCGAACCACACCTTTTATTTTCACATCGATGACCGGCGGGTGATTGATGGCTTGCATGGCGGCAACGAGTCGCGCTGGATCAACCATTCTTGCCAGCCCAATTGCGAGCCCGATGAGGTCAAGGGGCGTATTTTCATCAAGGCGCGAAGGCCGATTTTTCCGGGCGAAGAGCTGAGCTTTGATTACGGACTGGTCAGCGATGAACCCTTGACCGATGAGCTCAAAGCGGCTTACCCCTGCTGGTGTGGTGCCAAAAAATGCAGGGGGACGCTGCTGGCCTCCAGTTTGAGCGCTTGAGGTCTGCAGATCACGGCTTACAAGGGGTACTGCCGATCCTGGCGCTTTTGGTCGCGCAACATGAACAGGTAAAGACCCTCGACTTTTTCGCGTGCCCAGGGGGTTTTGCGCAGAAATTTCAAGCTCGAGCCGACGCTGGGGTCGTGCGTGAAGCAGCGAATCGGGATGCGCCTGCCCAAGTCATCCCAGCCGTAATGGTCGGCCAGACGGTTCACAAGGGTCTCCAGGGTCAAACCATGAAGGGGGTTGCGCGCTTGGGTGCTCTGCGGTGAAGGTGCGGGTGCGGGAGCGGGAGCGGGCAGCTTGTCAGGGGGCGTTTCATCGTCGTGCATGGCCTATTGTCTGCGCAAAACGACGCCAAAACGGGGGATGGCATCAAGCCTTGGACAGGTTCCACAAACGTTTCAACAGCATCAAGCTCACCGGTTCGCGCAAGCCCTGGGCCATGAGCGCTCGCGACAGGGCCAGTGTCTCCAGGGGGGTCAAGGGTCTGGGCATGGGCCTGGGTGCAGGCAGGGGCGAGGGGTGATGCACAGTCAGGTTTTTCATGGTGTCCAGGCCAATTGAAATTCAGAGCAGCACAATTTAAGCGCCCGGGCAAGGCTTGTTGGTGGGCTTGCACACACAGGCAGCGATGGGGCATGGGCTTGGCCAAGTCATTGGGTGTGCGTTGATGTGGGGCAAGGCGGGTGCTGTACTGGTTTGAAAGTAGGGACTCACCGTTTCAGGGAATTCAATTGAATACCGTTGGGCGATAAGGTGTATAGCCAGAGAACAGCGCATGTCTGAACCGTTTTGGAGGAGACGTGATCGCTTGGTTTTGCAACGCAAAGGACACGCACATGTGCATTGATTTGGTTTTGGCCGATCCTTATCCGGTCATGCTGGATGGCTTGTCCGATGCGTTCAATGCCTCGGCTGATTTTTCCGTCAAAGCCTGTGTCAGCAATGGTGACGATGCGCTGCAGGCGGTGCAGCAATTCAAACCCGCCATTTTGGTGATGGACTTGTCCTTGTCCAAAATAAGCGGCATTGCTTTGATTGAAGAGTTGAATGCGCTGGGATCGCCCACGCGTCCGGTGGTGTTCACGGGCGCGAGCATTGGAGAGGTCATGCGGGTCATCGACATGGGGGTGCCCGGTCTGGTGTGCAAAGACAAATCCAAGCAGATTTTGACCCTGTGCATCAAGGCGGTGTACCAAGGTCAAAGGTGGTTAGACCGTGAATTGACCATGAAAGCCGTGTCATTGTTGATGGAGCAACAAAAAGCCAAGCTTCAAACACCGATCACGTTGACACCCCGTGAATTGACCGTGGCCCGCATGGTGACCGAAGGCTGGCCCAATAAAAAAATTGCCAGCAAGTTGTTCATCAGCGAGGGCACAGCCAAGCTGCATTTGCACCACATTTATCAAAAACTCAATTGTCCGGGGCGCATGTCTTTGCAGAGGCTCATGCAGGAAAAAGGTTTGATGTGAGTGTGTTTCATCGAACAAAAAAAAACCAGTAGAGCGCATAAAGTGGGTACTCGCATGGCGCAGCCTTGCGATGCTTTCCAGTCTCCGGCGAGGCCGTGTTGGCATGATTTTTGTTCATCGCTCGAAGGATTTCACCATGACCATTCGCGTTTTATTGTCGTCAAGGCACAAAGTCGTCTCTGAGGGCATCGCGGCAGTGCTCAGAACGCACCACGACATGAATTTGGTCGGCATGGCAGACAACGATGAGCGAACGCAGGAGTTGTGCAGCCAAGTTGAGCCGGATGTGATTTTGATTGGCATGCATGCCAATGGCCACCAGGACTTGAACTTGATGCATCGCCTGTCTTTGCATCTGCCCGTCAAAAACATGGTGGCGTTTTCGGGCGATTCGGACCGCAACTCCATCCTGGAAATCCTGGATGCGGGGGCCAAGGGGTATGTTTCAACCACCAGCAGCATGGACGAGTTGATGTCGGCCATTCGTGCCGCTGCGGCCGGTCGGGTGTATTTGTGCCAGTCGGCTGCCACCGAGATGGTGGCCTGTGTGCGCAAATCCAAAGCGGGTGATGGCACTGCGCGCAAACAATTGGGGGGGCGTGAAGAGCAGGTCTTGCGTTTGATTGCGGACGGCTACTCGTCCAAGGAAATTGCCCGCAATTTGCTGATCACCCCCAGCACGGTGGAAGTGCATCGCCGCAACATCATGCGCAAGGTGGGTCTGCACAAAGTGGCAGACCTGACGCGTTATGCCATCCGCAATTTGATGGTGTCGGTTTGAGTCGCCCATCCGGGCTTGGGAGGTCAGCGGCCTGTGCCCATGAACACCCACAGTGCCCGTTCAGACCCCAGCCAGGATGTGGGTGGCCAGGGCTTCGGCCACTTTGATGCCATCCACGCCTGCCGACAAGATGCCGCCGGCATAGCTGGCACCTTCGCCTGCGGGGTAAATACCCCGCGTGTTCAGACTTTGAAAATCGTCTCCCCGTGGCATGCGCAAAGGCGATGAAGTGCGGGTTTCCACACCGGTCATCACGGCGTCGGCCATGTCATAGCCTTTGATTTTTCGGCCAAACGCTGGCAGCGCTTCACGCATGGCGGTCACGGCGTAGTCGGGCAACACATCGGCCAAATCAACCAGCTTGACACCGGGTTTGTAGGAGGGTTGCACGCTGCCCCAAGCGGTGGAGGGGCGCTGCGCCAAAAAGTCACCCACGAGTTGACCGGGCGCTTCGTAGTTGCCACCGCCCACTTCAAAGGCGCGGGTTTCCAGTTGGCGTTGCAGTGCGATGCCTGCCAGGGGGTGCGTTTGCGGCAGGGGCAGTGCGGCCAAGGCATGCGCCTCCAGTGCCAGTTGTGCGCCATCCACATCGCCAAAGGCGGCTTGCCAGGCGGCGTTGTCCAGGGGGTAGTCGGGCGGGTCGATGCCCACCACCATGCCCGCGTTGGCATTGCGTTCATTGCGCGAGTACTGGCTCATGCCGTTGGTGACGACACGGCCTGTTTCGCTGGTGGCGGCCACCACGGTGCCGCCGGGGCACATGCAAAAGCTGTACACGGCGCGGCCATTTGTGGCGTGGTGCACCAGCTTGTAGTCGGCCGCGCCCAGCAGTGGATGGCCAGCGTGGCGTCCCCAGCGTGCTAGGTCAATCACGCTTTGGGGGTGCTCGATGCGCACGCCAATCGAAAACGCCTTGGCCTGCAGGGCCACGCCACGCCGGTGCAGCATGACAAAGGTGTCGCGCGAGCTGTGCCCCAGGGCCAGCACCGCGTGGCGTGTGGCCAGGGTGTAGCTTTGGCCGGTTTGGGCGTCCAGCACCTGCAAGCCGGTGAGTTGATGCCCACCCTCTGCGGGTGAGAGCAGCACATCGCTGACGCGTTGCTCAAAACGGATTTCACCGCCCAGCGCGATGATCTGCTCGCGGATCTGCTCGACCACCTTGACCAGTTTGAAGGTGCCAATGTGCGGGTGCGCGGCGTACAAGATGTCGGCAGGGGCCCCTGCCTTGACGAATTCGTCCATCACCTTGCGGCCCAGATGGCGCGGGTCTTTGATTTGGCTGTAAAGCTTGCCGTCAGAGAAGGTGCCTGCGCCGCCTTCGCCAAACTGCACATTGCTTTCGGGGTTGAGGACCTTTTTGCGCCACAGGCCCCAGGTGTCCTTGGTGCGTTGGCGTACCGGTTTGCCGCGCTCCAGCACGATGGGTTTGAAGCCCATTTGCGCCAGCACCAGGGCTGCAAAAATGCCGCAGGGGCCGTAACCGACCACGACCGGGCGCTCTTGCAAATCTGCCGGGGCCTGGGCCACCATGCGGTAGGTCATGTCAGGGGTGGGGCCGATGTGCGGATGGCCTGCGTGGCGGCTCAACAACCCGGTTTCCAGCGAGGCATCTGTCAGCTCGAGGTCGACGATGTACACCGCCAGCAAATCTGCCTTGCGGGCATCGAAACTGCGCTTGAACACATGCAGGCTCGCGATGTCGACGACCTCAATGCCCAGTGCCTGAGCGCTCAATCGCTCAAGCGCGTCTATCGGGTGGGCCACGGGAGCTCGGTCAGCTTCGGTTTCAGAGGGCGCATCGCTGGCACGGCGCTCTTCGACGGGCAGGGCAGACAGGGGGAGTTTGAGTTCGGTGATGCGGATCATGGCGGCTCGTGGTTATCAAGCAAGGCCGCGATTTTACGTGCTGCTTCAGTGTGGGGCGTGCTGCCGGGTACCGGACGG